>CANOBT010000022.1 GCA_947564305.1 uncultured Lachnospiraceae bacterium
TTACAGGAACTAACTGCGGAACTACGGCCTCCAGATAATGTTTCGGCCACTTCTCCAAAGCTTCTGCAAGAATGGTATGATTGGTATATGCACATACCTTTGTCACAATCTCAACTGCTTCCTCAAACTCAATCCCTTCTTCTTCCAGAAGGCGAATCAATTCTGGAATTACCATTGATGGATGGGTATCATTAATCTGGATTGCTGCATAGTCAGCAAGGTCATGAAAATCGCTTCCTCGTTCCTTACATTCCTCCAGAATCATCTGAGCGCCTGCGCTGACCATAAGATACTGCTGATAAATCCTCAGAAGCCTTCCTTCATCATCACTGTCATCCGGATAGAGGAACAAGGTCAGATTCTTAGCAATCTCTGTCTTATCAAAAGAAATACCATCCTCAATGATAGAAGTATCCACCGTATCCAAATCAAATAAATTCAGATAATTGGTGCGTCCCTCATAACCGGTAACCGCCAGCCGGTAAAGCCTTGCCGTATAATCCTCTCCGGCAAGAGATACGGTATAAGTCTTCTCGGTTTTCTTTGCCCATTCATCACCGCCCAGCCAAAAATCAGGTGTTTCACTCTGACACTGTTCTTCAAATTTCTGATGGAACAGACCGCAGTGATACCGAAGGCCGATTCCGTCTCCCGGAAGGTTCAGCGTAGCCAGAGAATCCAGGAAACAGGCCGCCAGTCTTCCCAAGCCCCCATTACCAAGACTCGGCTCCGGCTCCACCTCTTCAAGGTCAGCCATAGATTTTCCATGTGCCTCCAGACAAGCTTTTACATCCTCATAGATTCCAAGATTAATCAGATTGTTGCTCAGCAATTTTCCAATCAAAAACTCAGCGGAAATGTAATAAAGTTTACGTCCTTTTACAGACATCACATGCTTTTTACTTTCCTCTTCTACAATTCCAAGCAGTGCTGTATATAATTCTTCATAGGAGCACTGTTCAATCTCTTTTTTACATACATTTGATAAAATAGTTTCCATTTCTTTTACATTTTTCATGTTCACCATAACAAAATCTCCTTTCGAATCAAAGAATCAAAAATGTTATATTTCTTTTTTATCACGAACACTCATAAAATACTTGCGCAATCCTATTAAAAGATTGTATAATCCTATCATCATTCACACAGGAGTGCAAATCAAAAAACATGAAAAGTATAGAAAATGATACGTTTTTACGGAATCCTGCCTATGAGGAGACAAAACAGCATACTGATATGATGTTCGCATTTAATGTATATCCCTGCACCATTCCCACTGATTTTGCATTCGTACCGATTCATTGGCACAACAGCATGGAGATTATTTATATAAAACTAGGAACAGGAATTGTCCAGGTGGATTTTGAAACCTATACAGCAGAATCAGGTGATATCTTTTTCGTATTGCCAGGTCATTTACATGCGCTGAAAAGTATTCCCAAAAAGAGGATGGAATATGAAAATATTATTTTTGATATGTCCTTCCTCGGAAGTGACAAAGTGGATATCTGCAGCCAGAAATATCTCCAGCCAGTCATAAATGGGAAAATACAATTTCCAGTCCGAATCAGAAGAGGCGATGACTTCTACTCTTCTGTTTCTGCATGTCTGGATGCTTCTGACAGGTTATGTTCCCTGCGCCCCAATGGTTACGAATTGGGTGTGAAAGGACATCTGATGGTTCTCTTTTCCATTCTCTTTCAAATGACAATGGAACGGCCGGAACATACGGCTGATGATAAAAACATTCAAAAATTAAAGACGGTACTTATGCGCATTGAAAAAGATTACGATAAAAAACTGACGGTAGACCAAATGGCTGATGAATGCGGTTACAGCGCAAGTCATTTTATGCGTTGGTTCAAGGACATCACCGGTTCCGGCTTTGCTGGATACCTGATTGAGTATCGTCTTGGTAAGGCTGCCCTAGCCCTTCGGGATACGGATAATACTATTCTGGATATCTCTGAAAGAAACGGATTTGACAATCTGTCAAACTTTAACCGTTTATTTAAGAAAAAATTCGAAATGACACCGAGCCAATTCCGTCAGCAATCCGTTGGCAGGCCGACATGATACCATTACCTTGTCAGCAATCTGTTGGAAAATCGACAGGGTAATGGCATCATATTGACCTTAAATATCT
This sequence comes from uncultured Lachnospiraceae bacterium, assembly GCA_947564305.1. Next base: position 2,147 of record CANOBT010000022.1, read on the forward strand.
ATCACCTGACCCATCTCATGCCACTGACACCCACCCCATGTAGAATTTGCAATGCCATGATCCAAAAAGCCCATCCTCTGATACATTTTTACTTTAGATTGCAGGCATGTCAGCAGGATCATATGCCTTCCATTTTCACGTTCCCTGCAAAGATACTGATGCATCAGCTCCCGTGCCAGTCCCTGTCTGCGGTACTCCGGAAGTACATCCAAGCCTAAAAGCATGATATTCTTTCCATCCGGGTCATGAAGGTTCACATCTGTAAAAAATTCATCCCGGAAGGTACTCTCATCTGTCGCAAGACCATTTAAAAATCCGGCCACTTTACCCGTATGCCTGTCCACTGCTGCCAGAAAAAACTCCGGCGCCTTTTCGACACGCTCATACATGCTTTTTCTGGAACACGCTTCATTGGGCGGAAAACAGATCTGTTCAATCTCCGCAGCCTGTTCAGCCTCGTCAGAACGAATATTCCGGAACTCAAATTTTTCATGCAGATTCCTTTCTGCCCCTTTGCCTGTCCGTGTCAGAAAATGCTCCAAATATATCATTGCAATTGCATCATGCTTCTTGGTAAATCCATGCTGTCCATTCTTAATTCGATAGAAGAGAACCTTTCTTGTCAGTTTTTTTCTTTTTGTCTCTTCCATATATGTCAAATACGCCTGCTTCGAATATTTCAGATCCACAATCCGGTCGCTTTTACCGTGGACAATCAGAATATCTCCAGGAAATTCTTTTATCTCCTGATAAGGGTCTAAATCAATCACATCCTCCACATAGCATTTTCCCAACTTCATCGGACCGCACTGAATAAACTCCGGAATATGATGCGGGTCGAATCTTGCAAACATCATTTTTCCCGCTTTTGCATCATCTGGAATACAAAGTGCGGGATAAAACAGGATCAATTTTGATATTTGCCCCTTTAATCTGGAAGCAGTGATTGCAGATACAAACCCGCCCTGACTGCAGCCCATTAAAACAATCCTTTGCGGGTTCACATATGGTCTGCCTTTAGCATAATCAATGACAGCCTCCAGATCCTTTACTTCTGTCATAACTGACATTTCTGTTGTTTTCCCGTCGCTCTTCCCGTTGGCCACACAGCCGCCGCAAAAATCAAAGCAATATGCAGCATATCCAAGTCCCGCTATTTTTTTAGCATAGCGGCGCACCGTATCCTGAGAAGCCATGAAGCCATGGCTGACAATGGCAATCGGAAGATTCTCTCCCTCAGCTCTATACTCGGTCCCGCGTATTATAAGGGAATCCCTTTGGCAGGTAAACGTAGATTCTAAAATTTTGTCTTTTTTCTTATTTGTTAATCGAAACAAATTTTTCACCCCTTTGCAGATGGATATATTTTTGAATCTCTTTGTATATATGCCCATAAGATACATTATCCCTTTTATTGTATCACTGCAATAGCCTAATGAAAAGATACAAGTTACTGTTTGCAGAGCTGTGCATTCTGCAGCCAGTTAGGCCGTACACTATAACAGATACAATAATTATACAAAAAACACTAAAAATATGCGTTTCAAAAGTAATTCCAGATAACGTATAATTGTAAAAAACAGGAAGAAAGGAGAAATAAACAATGTCTCAATCAATCAAAGTGGCTTTAAATACATTGAAGCCACTCCGCGAAATCAATCCGATGATGATGTCCTACAACGTAGAGTTTGCCGAAGTTACCGGCGGCACATTCTGGAAAGCCTACACGCCGGAGCAGGTAGCCGGAACCGAAGAATTTTATGTGGAGCCTACCTCAGAAGGTATTGCAGCTATGTACAAAGATTTAATGCAGGTGTACCCACCGATTAATCTGTATAATGAAAAACTGCGCAGCCTGGCAAAAGCACTGGGCCCTGTGTGGGTCCGCGTTTCTGGCACTTGGGCAACAAAAACGTATTATGATTTTGACGGAACAACAAAGGGACAGGTTCCGGAAGGTTATCTGAACGTATTGACAAAAGAACAGTGGATCGGTGTTCTGGATTTTGTAAAAGCAATCGGTGCAAAGCTGATTGTTTCCGTCGCGAACTGTCCCGGACTCCACACTGCAGAAGAGCCCTGGAATCCGTCGGAAGCTGAAAAGCTGTTTTCACTGAGCAAGGAATACGGAGTTCCAATCAATGCAGCCGAATTTGCAAATGAACCAAACATGATGGCAGATACCGGATTCCCGGAAGGATATACGCCTGCACATTACCGCCGCGATCAGGATTTATTCTTCAAGTGGCTGCGGGCAAATTATCCTGACTGTATCTGTGTCGGCCCAAGCACGACCGGCGGGGATAACATCACGTTTGGCAAAGGCAGCCCTGACGGACAGGCCGGCGGCGGAATCGAGCAGATTGCAGCCGAAACCTGCAACTGTGCCGACTTACTGGATGGAACAGAAGAACCTTTGGATGTATTCAGTTATCATTATTATAACGGTGTTTCGGAGCGTCTTGCATCTGTCATGCCGTCAGGACACTGGCTTGCCGAGGACGCAGTCACAGAACCTTATCTGGATACTGCCCTGAGTTTTGCCCATACCTATGCACCAATGCGTGATAAATACTGCCCGGGCGGGGAAATGTGGGTAACGGAATCCGGAGATGCCGGCGGCGGCGGTGACACATGGGCTTCTACTTATCTGGATGTTTTCCGTACCCTGAATGAACTTGGCGGTTTTGCCTCCATCACAAACGGCGTAATCTTCCATAACACGCTTGCCTCCTCTGATTATGGATTCCTTGCAAGAGAAGTGTTCGACCCACGTCCGAATTATTTTGCAGTCCTGTTGTGGAACCGTCTGATGGGCACTACGGTGTATGATTCAGAAGAACCCATCCGTACGGGAGCACATGTATATGTACATTCCAGAAAAGATGGAAAAGACGGAGTAGTCTATCTGATTATCAATAATTCGTTATCGGATTCTACTACCGTTGAACTGCCAAAAGAGGCTGAACGTTATACCCTGGCCGGTGAAGGCGGTAATGTACGCGCCACCGTAATGACTTTAAATGGTAAGCCGCTCGTTCTGGGAGAAAATAATTCCCTGCCTGAAATGGAGCCATCCATACAGGCAGCAGGAAGAGTGGAACTTGCGCCCGGAACCTGTACGTTCTTTGTAATGTAAACTAAAATTCAGGTGCCGGAACTGTGTATTGATAATGCATAGTTCTGGCACCTGAGTCAGTTTTATTCGTACTTTGTGGTATTTTTCACTTTGAACATCTATCCTAATTTCTTTATCCTCTCAATCGCCGCCACAGTATTCTCATAGCTTCCAAATGCCGTCAGCCGGAAATACCCTTCCCCGCTTGGTCCAAACCCGGAACCCGGTGTCCCGACTACGCCTGCCTGCTCCAGCAGATAGTCAAAAAATTCCCATGACGTCATTTTTCCCGGCGTTTTCAGCCAGATATACGGCGCATTGACACCGCCGGACACGCTGTAACCGGCATCCTTCAATCCTTGATAAATCACCCTAGCATTTCTCATATAATATGCCACCTGATCTGCAAGCTGCGCTTTTCCTGCTTCGGAATACACAGCCTCTCCTGCTTTCTGAACAATATACGGTGCGCCATTATATTTCGTACCGTGACGTCTTGCCCACAGGGAATGAAGCGTCACATCCCCACACTTCACATCTTTCGGAATGATGGTGGCTCCCAGACGCACTCCGGTAAACCCGGCATTCTTCGAAAAGCTGCGCAGTTCGATTGCACAGGTTCTTGCCCCTTCACATTCATAGATGGTATGGGGCACATCTGCCTCGGAAATATATGCTTCATAGGCTGCGTCATAGATAATCACTGCCCCCACCTTATTTGCATAGTCCACCCATTCCTGAAGCTGCGCTTTCGTAATCGTAGACCCCGTCGGATTATTCGGAAAGCAAAGATAAATGATATCCGGCGTCTCCTTCGGAAGCTCCGGCGCAAAATCGGTCTCGGCCGTACAAGGCATATAGATCACATCACTCCAGGTTTCCGTTGCCGTGTCATAATTTCCGGTTCTGCCCGCCATGACATTGGTATCCACATAAACCGGATAGACGGGGTCGCAGACTGCAATTTTATTGTCCGTACTGAATATTTCCTGAATATTCCCCGAATCACATTTTGCGCCGTCAGAGATAAATACCTCATCAGCCGAGATATCACATCCCCGTACCTGATAATCATTCTTTGCCATCGCATCACGTAAAAACTCATACCCCAAATCCGGCGCATATCCATGAAATGTCTCCGCATGCGCCATCTCATCTACCGCGCTGTGCAGGGAATCAATAATCGCAGGCGTCAGCGGCTGTGTCACATCGCCAATCCCCAGCCGGATAATGGATTTATCCGGATTTGCCTCCGTGTAGGCTGCCACCTTCTTTCCAATCGTGGAAAACAAATAGCTTCCCGGCAGTTTCAGATAATTCTCATTCACCTTGAACATCTATAACAATCTCCTTCCTTGAAAATTTCCTTAAAAAACTATTATATCTCTGGCCACACTCCGTCAAATACGACCTCCGCCGGCCCGGTCATATACACCGTATCCTTTTCCCTGTCCCAGTAAATCTGCAGAGCGCCGCCCAACAGCTTCACCGTAACCTCCTCATCGGTCAGTCCGTTTAAAACACATGCCACTGCCACCGCACAGGCCCCTGTACCGCAGGCAAGTGTCTCACCGGAACCCCGCTCCCAGACCCGCATCTCCACAGTTTTTCTGTCCAACACATGGGCAAACTCCGTATTCACACGCTTAGGAAAACATTCATGATTTTCAAACAACGGTCCTACTTTTTCAATCTCCAAACCTTTCACATCATCCACAAAGACCACCGCATGGGGATTCCCCATAGAAACCCCGGTCATGCGGTATTCCACACCGCTTACCTGTATCGGCGCGTCCACTGCCTTTTCTCCAAACCCGATAATTGGTATCTTCTCCGTTTCCAAAATTGGACGCCCCATATCTACCTTTATCAGCTTAGCTTTCCCGGCTTCCACAATCAAATCTACATATTTGATCCCGCCTAATGTGTCTATCGAAATGTGAGTTTTATCCGTCAATCCATAATCATACACATATTTTGCCACACAACGGATGCCGTTCCCACACATCTCTCCGCGGGAGCCATCGGCATTGTACATCTCCATCTCGAAATCCGCCCGCTCTGACGGTTTAATCAGAATCAGCCCGTCCGCTCCAATCCCGAAATGCCGGTCACTGACCTTCACCGCAGTCTCTCCCGGATGCTGTACTGTCTCCTCGAAACAATTCACATACACATAATCATTGCCTAATCCCTGCATCTTTGTAAATTTCATATCGACTCTCCTCGCAGCACTTTTCTAATAATCTTATCTACCATCTACCCAAAAGGCGGGCAGCCTATGTCCAACAAAGAATACTTTACACCGTCCCGCTCATAATCGTCAATACCATCTGTGCAGTCTCCAGCATATTTGTACCGCTGTCCATACTGCTTTTCTGCAGATACCGGTGCGCCTCTTCCTCTGTCATATGGTTTCTCTCCATCAAAAGAGCTTTTGCCTCTGCAATCAAGGCCTTCTGCTCCGGATTCCTGTTCTTTGCTGCTTCCCTCCGTTTCTTTTTCCTGCGCCGAAGCTCCTGCTGCATCATTTCTATCGTATTCAACAGGTCGTAAACCTTCAATGGCAGCGGCAAACCAATCACACCACCAACCAGACCATCACTCCATTTATCCGGCGAAGCAATCAAAAGCATTTCAAATACTTCTTCGGGCAGGCACTCCCGAAGTTCGGAATACATCATATCCTTCATCCTGTATCCACATATGACAATTCCCTCATCCAATGTATCCGCACACTGCAGGGCCTGGGCTCCTGTCGTACACACCCCGGCCACATCCATGCCGCTGCGAATCAAAATATTACGAATATTTGCGGCAGTTTCTTTCTTTGGAAATACAACGATCATACTGCTCACGTGTGCTCACCCCCAGCCTGTCCATACTTGCACGCTATAGAATTATCTCTCAAAATCCTTCATAAGCCTGAATACATGCAAAGATTCCAAGTGTCTATTCAAACTAACGTCATATCTTGTATAGATAATTTGCAAGCTCCCAGTCTGTTACCTGCATACAGTAATCAGAATATTCCTGCTTCTTTGCTTCTATAATTTTCGAAGACAATTCTTTCCCCAGTACTTCACATATATACGTATCCCACTCCAGTTCTTTAACCGCCTCACTAAGGTTTTCCGGAAGTCTCTCTATCTGAAACGCCTTTCGTTCTGCTTCTGTCATATTCTGGATATTTTTATCTACACTCGCCGGAGGCATGATCTGATTACGGATTCCATCCAGGCCAGCCGCCAGCACCACAGCAAATGCCAGATATGGATTTGCAGAGCAATCCGGGCTTCTAAGCTCAATTCTTGCATGCTCCCCCCGCACCGGCGGAATCCGAAGCAAGGAATTTCTCGCACTTGCAGACCACCCCCGATAGACCGGAGCTTCCTGCCCCGGAACGAGCCGTTTATAAGAGTTTACCGTAGGATTGGTAATACACGTGATTGCCTGAATATGCTTCATCAGGCCCCCCATAAAATAATACGCCTCCCTGCTAATTCCATTCGAGTCCGCATCGTCTCGGAAAATATTTTTCCCCTCTTTATGCAAAGACAGATTTAAATGCATCCCTGAGCCCGCGGTCTCTGTCTTTGGTTTCGGCATAAAAGCAGCATGCAGACCGTGTCGTTTCGCGATGGTCTTCACAACCATCTTAAAGGTCATAATATTATCCGCCGCAGCCAGGGCCTCATCAAACTGGAAATCAATCTCATGCTGTGCAGGCGCACTTTCGTGATAAGAAGATTCCACTACAAAGCCCATTTCCTCCAAAGTAAGCACCATATCCCGGCGCGCATTCTCTCCGAAATCCAGCGGTCCCACATCAAAATAACCTCCCTGCTCATGGGTCAGCGTCGTAGGCAGGCCGTCTTCATCCGTATGAAACAAGAAAAACTCGCATTCCGGCCCTACTTTCATCGTATAACCCATTTCCGCGGCCTCGTGGAGCACTCGTTTCAGCACCTGCCGCGGATCAATCTCACTGGGCGACCCATCCGGACGGTGTACATCACAGATCAGTCGGGCAACCTTTCCCTGCTGTGGCCGCCATGGAAATATCTCAAATGTATTCAGATCCGGATATAGATACAAATCTGACTCCCCTTCTCCTGACAAGCCTCTGATAGGAGAACCGTCAAATACGCACTCATTGTTCAATGCTTTTTTCAACTGGCTTCCGGTAACAGCCGTATTCTTCATTGTTCCATAAATATCCGTAAACTGCAGACGGATAAAGCCCACATCCTCTTCCTCCGCCAGTTCTATGATATCTTTCCTCGTATAATTATGCATCATCTACCTCCTATTTCTGAGAACCCTCTTCAGACTCTACATTTTGCAGCCTCGCCGGCCACGAAATATCCCCCAAAACATCGGCTTTAAAAAAGGACGTTCTCCTGGTTTAGAAACGTCCTTTTATAGTTCGTGATTCTATTTTACAGCAAATAACAAAAGTTTAACATTCGCTATAAAATCTAAACAGAGATAGAGGCTATACCTCAAAAATCAAATCTCCATAGGAAGGCATTGGCCATACTTCCTTATCCACAATCATCTCCAGCTTATCTACAGGAGCCCTAAGCGCCTCCATAGCCGGAAATACATCTGAATGATAATAGTTTGCCTGTTCCGCTCCTTCTTCTTTTCCTGCGGCCTCTTCTGTCACATGAATCAAAGCATCTAAAGCAGCCTTTGTCTCTTTCAGTAAAGCGCTCACTTCTGTCAATATACCTGACTGTACACTCGTATCTGCACCGGCTTCTTTTACAGCTAAGATCGTATCTGCCAGAGTCTTCGTATAACCCATGATAGCCGGAATTATCTGCTTGCTTGCCATATCGATCATGGTACGCGCCTCAATGTTAATGGCTTTCGCATAGGATTCATACTGGATTTCCGCCCTGGATTCCAGTTCTGCTTTTGTAAATACATTGAACCGCTCAAACAACTGGACTGCCTTATCCGTTGTAATACTCGGAATTGCTTCCACCATGGATTTAATATTTGGAAGCCCTCTTCGCTCCGCCTCTTTTACCCATTCGTCAGAATATCCGTTTCCATTAAATACAATCCTCTGATTCTCAATCATATACTGTTTGATCAGATCATGTACTGCCATATCAAAGTCATCCACTTTTTCCAGAACATCACATGCATCTGCAAAGGCTTCCGCAACAATCGTATTCAATACGATATTCGGATTCGCAATGGAATCGCGGGAGCCGACCATACGGAATTCAAATTTATTTCCTGTAAATGCAAATGGTGAAGTTCTGTTCCTGTCCGTAGCATCCTTAGACAAATCCGGCAGCGTCGTTACACCGGTCTGCAGCTTACCGCCCTTTAAGCTGTGGGTGGCCTGACCTGTGCTGATCAACTGCTCCATCACATCCTCTAACTGTTCTCCAAGGAAGATAGAAATAATAGCCGGAGGCGCTTCATTTGCTCCAAGTCTATGGTCATTTCCCGGGTCTGCCGCAGACTCACGCAAGAGATCCGCATGCTTATTCACTGCCTTCAGGATACAAGCCAGAACCAAAAGGAACTGTCTGTTCTCATGAGGCGTTTTCCCTGGTTCTAACATATTGATACCATCGTCCGTTGTAATCGACCAGTTATTGTGCTTACCAGAACCGTTCACCCCTGCAAATGGCTTCTCATGAAGGAGACACTTCATGCCATGCTGGCAAGCGACCCTTTTCAATGTCTGCATTACAATCTGGTTATGGTCTACCGCAATATTCGCTTCCGCATAAATCGGAGCCAGCTCATGCTGTGCCGGAGCCACCTCATTGTGCTGTGTCTTAGCCGATACACCCACCTTCCATAATTGAATGTTCACGTCCCTCATGAACCCTGCAATTCTCTGGCGGATAGTTCCGAAATAATGGTCATCCAACTCCTGCCCCTTTGGCGGCATTGCACCGAACAGAGTACGTCCCGTATAAATCAAATCTTTTCTCTGCTCAAACAGCTCTGCATCCACCAGAAAATATTCCTGCTCTGGTCCCACAGAAGGAGTAACCTTTTTAGACGTTGTATTTCCAAATAAACGAAGGAGTCTGAGTGCCTGCACATTGATTGCTTCCATGGAGCGCAAAAGCGGCGTCTTCTGATCCAATGCCTCTCCTGTGTAGGAACAGAATGCAGTTGGAATACATAGTGTTGCACCTGCCGCATCCTGCCTTACGAATGCCGGTGATGTACAATCCCATGCCGTATATCCTCTTGCCTCAAATGTAGCACGAAGTCCGCCTGACGGAAATGAAGAAGCATCCGGCTCGCCCTTAATCAGCTCTTTCCCTGAAAAGCTCATCAGAATCTTTCCGCTGGGAAGCGGTGCGGAGATAAAGGAATCATGCTTTTCCGCTGTCACTCCCGTCAGAGGCAGAAACCAGTGTGTATAGTGAGTCGCTCCTTTTTCAATAGCCCACTCTTTCATCTCATGTGCGATTACGTCTGCTGTCTCAAGGTCCAGTTCTTTCCCCTCTTCAATCGTTTTCTTCAAGTTTTTATACACTTTTTTCGGCAAACGCGCCTGCATGACCGTATCGTTAAACACATTTTCCCCAAAAATATCAGCTACATTGAAATATTCTGTACTCATAATGCCTTCCTTTCTATTCGCCTGAAGCAGTTTTCTAGAATGCTCTTTTAAAGAAAAGAGGACACTCCAAGCAACCTTGGAACGTCCTCGTTCAAACTTTACGCCTGTCAGTATAACTCACTTTTTCTAAAAAGGCAAGTATATTTTTTATTTTTTTCAAAACAGCAAACAGACCTATCATTTACCGCTTCGAATAGTTACAATTTTCAGGCTTTTCCAACAGAACCAAATAATTCCATCTTCTCTTTTACTGTAGCCATGATTGCATCTGCGCCTGGCTTCAGAAGTTTACGCGGGTCAAAGCCCTTACCTTCCTGATCTTTTCCTGCCTCGATATATTCGCGTGTTGCTGCAGCAAAGGAAAGCTGGCATTCTGTATTTACATTAATCTTAGCAACGCCGAGAGAAATAGCCTTCTTAATCATATCAGCCGGGATTCCTGTACCGCCGTGAAGTACGAGAGGCATGTCTCCTGTAAGCTTCTGGATTGCATCCAGAGTCTCAAAGCTTAAGCCTTCCCAGTTAGCCGGATATTTTCCATGAATGTTACCGATGCCTGCTGCTAAGAAGTCAATTCCAAGGTCAGCGATTCTCTTACATTCTTCCGGATCTGCGCACTCACCCTTGCCAACTACGCCGTCTTCTTCTCCGCCGATAGCTCCTACTTCTGCTTCAAGGGACATTCCCTTTTCATTTACAATCGCAACCAGTTCTTTTGTCTTCTCTACGTTCTCCTCGATTGGGAAATGAGAACCATCAAACATAATGGATGAGAAACCTGCCTCGATACACTTCATACATCCATCATAGCTGCCGTGATCCAAATGCAGAGCAACCGGAACTGTGATGTTCAGCTCTTCCAGCATACCATTTACCATGCCGACTACGGTCTTATATCCTGCCATGTACTTGCCAGCGCCCTCGGAAACACCCAAGATAACCGGAGACTTGCACTCCTCTGCTGTGAGAAGGATAGCTTTTGTCCATTCCAGGTTGTTGATGTTAAACTGACCTACTGCATAGTGTCCTGCTTTTGCTTTCTGAAGCATCTCTTTTGCTGATACTAACATAATTTCATTTCCTCCAATTCTCCCACCCCGTCAGCTTATACTGACAGGAAATATTTTAAATCTCGTTCCATTATATCCCATTCTTTCAAAAAAGACAATCTGTAATTTCGAAAATCAGAGGTCACATTGCACAAAAATATAGAGTCAGATTCGTCAGAAATTACATCTTCGACAGCGCAGCCCTGTCTGCAACGACTGTTACATCCTGATGCATCTGCAGAATCGATGCCGGCACTTCCGGGGTAACCTCTCCTGTAAATGCCTTTGCGACAATCTCTGCCTTATCCTCTCCGCTGACTACCACTAACACCTTCTTTGCCTTCATGATTGTCCCGATTCCCATCGTATACGCCTGCTTCGGAACCTCATCTGCTGACGCAAAAAAACGCTTGTTGGCTTCAATCGTGCTCTCTGTCAGGTCTACACAATGGGTCGTCTTCTCAAATACCGGTGCTGGTTCATTGAACCCAATATGTCCGTTATGGCCCAGTCCAAGGAGCTGCAGATCAGCTCCGCCCAAAGAATCCACCAACTCTTCATATCTCTTACATTCTTTCTCTGAATCCGCCTCCATTCCATTGGGCACGTGGGTGCATTCCGGGCGCACATTTACATGATTAAACAGATGCTGGTGCATAAAATAGTAATAACTTTGATCGTTCTCCCGATTCAATCCTTTGTATTCATCTAGGTTCACTGTGGATATTTTTGAAAAATCCAGGTCACCCTTTTTATACCACTCTACCAGTTGTTCGTAGATTCCTATCGGCGTGGAGCCTGTTGCCAAACCCAACACACAATTCGGCTTCAGTATCATCTGGGCGGATATAATATTCGCCGCTTTTCTGCTCATATCTTTATAATCTTCTGCTGCAATAATTCTCATATTTCTCTCCTTACTTAATTACGAACTCATTTTGTGTCCATTTCATACTATCAAATAGAGGTTGGAATGTAAAGCGAATAATGCAAAGTTGATTTTGTTACCGCTCATAAACATAATCTTGCAATAAATTTCATATCGAAAAATAAAATTTCTCTTGCACTATTGGAAATTGTGTGCTATAATCAATTTTGCTTGTGAGACATAGCATTTATTTAAAAGAAAAGTATGTCGCAAGTCTGATAGATACGGCTCCATGGTCAAGCGGTTAAGACGCTAGCCTCTCACGCTGGAATCAGGGGTTCGATTCCCCTTGGAGTCATCATTAAAAAATCTCCGAACGACAGAGTTCGGAGATTTTTTTGTTATTCCTCTTTAATTTTTTCTAATATTTCTTCCTTCTCTTCCTCCAAGGATATCTTCGTATCCTCCTTGACCATAAGCGACAATGCCTGCTTTCGGTTATAGATTGTCACAGCATCATGTTCTCCGCCAAACTCGCCGTCCAGCGTCCACGGAATCTCCTCCACGCATTCAAAATGCACTTCCCCTGAACGGAAGGAGTATACATGATTTGAGTCAATCTGCTTGATTACAAGAGAGGCAATAATTTCATTCAATGCAATTGGATTCTTCGGTGTCTTGATCAATGTCACTTCAAAAAGCCCGTCATCAAAGATAACATCTTTTCCAATAATCCCTTTAAATCCCCCGACCGATCTGGAATTTGTGACCATGCCAAACATGAAGTCGTCCTCTAACGACTCCCCGTCATGCGTGACTCTGATATGATAGGACGGAATGTTAAATATCTGCTTCGAGCCTTCTAGAATATATGCAAGATGCCCCAGCACATTTTTCATACTCTGCTTTGTCTCATAGGATACATCCGTAAACAGGCCGAACGCTGCAATGTATACAAAATAGTCATCATTAAACTTTCCTACATCACACGGGAACACCGTTCCATTTACTGCGGTATCCGCTGCTTCTAAAATATTACTGGAAATATTCAGACTATTGGCAAAATCGTTGGTCGTACCAGCCGGAATATATCCCACCGGCACCCTTTTTGCCCGTTTGGACAGCCCGGTAACCACTTCATCCAGTGTGCCGTCCCCTCCGCTGCATACGATAAGATCATAGTCTTCTGTGTAAGTAATCACCTTTGTCAGCGCATCATGCTGACACTGTGTGGGATAGATTGTCACATCATATCCGCCTTTTACAAAAATATCAACCACATCTGCCAGCTTTGGCTTTAATAATCCGGTTCCTGCATTCGGATTATAAACAAACAGCATCCTTTTCATAAGCTCTACCTCCATGATATTTGCAACCGCTTTTGCTGCACCGACATATCAGAATTTAAGACAACAGCCCTATAACCCTGACTGCAAATAGGGTCATAGGACCTGTTCGATTACACGCTTTAAGTGGCTGCCATAAAAAATGTCTTAATCCCCTCCGCAGCTTTTTCTTCGTCTTCGCCGTCTGTCAGTATTGTGACTTCCTCTCCTTTAGAAAGACTCAGGCTCATCATACCCATGATGCTCTTTGCATTGATGCTCTTTTCCTCCACCTTAATGTACACTTTGCTCACGTACTGGCTTGCCTCCTGTACCAACAATGCAATCGGTCTTCCATCAAGCCCCTTTTCTTGTCTTACGACAACTGGCGTTTCAATCATAATAACCCTCCTTGTTCTTGCTTAACCTTCTCTGCCAATTCCCCCAGCTTGCGAAGTCTGTGATTCACCCCAGACTTGCCTACCGGTGGCGACAAGATTTCCCCCAGCTCTTTTAGTGATGCGTCCGGATGCGTAAGGCGGGCCTGTGCCACTTCCTGCAGCCCATCCGGCAATTTTTCAAAACCGATAGTGTCTCGCAAGTATGTAATATCCTCCATCTGCCTTACTGCAGCGGAGACGGTTTTGTTGATGTTCGCCGTCTCACAGTTCACCTTCCGGTTCACTGTGTTGCGCATCTCCTTCAAGATTCTGACATTTTCCAGTTCCATCAAGGATACATGCGCTTCCATGACATTTAAGATATCTACAATCTGTGAACCTTCTTTTAGATACACGACATAAGATTTTTTCCTCCGGACAATCTTCGCATCCATTGCAAAGCTGCATATCAACATCTGAATCTGCTCAGCCATTACCTCAGCCGCACAGACAATCTCAAAATGATAAGACTTTGACGGATTGCTCATGGAGCCCGCTGCCAAAAAGGCTCCCCGGATGAATGCCCGTCTGCAGCAAATCTGCTGGACCACGATAGGGTTCGCAATGTGCACCTCGTCAAACCCTCCCGTATGTTCATCCATCAATTTCGTTGCCTGAAGAATACGGAGTGCATCTTGATGCCGTCCAACCATAACCATATAGGATACGCTCTTCTTCACCATATTTCTCCGAATTGAGATATCAGCATCTATATTAAATGTTTTTTTGATTAATGTAAAGACTTTTCTTGCAACAGCCTGATTTTCCGTATAGATTTTTACATGGCACTGATTCCTGCTGCCTATGGCAATGGAACCGCACATGCTGAGCAAAGCCGCTAATTCCGCAATCTGGCAGTGCCTTGCCTCCTTTACGCTCCTGGAAATTTCTTCCTTAACATTTCCAGAAAATGACATGTCTATTCCCTGCCTTTCAGTGTGCTTTTACAATTGCATCTTTCTCAATATCCCTATGCTCAATCCGCACACCATAATTTTCCTTTTTTTCCATATAATGGAACAATACATTTGCCAATGTTACGGAACGGTGCTTTCCACCGGTACATCCAATTCCTATCACAAGCTGGTTTTTTCCTTCCAGAATATAGTTGGGAAGCAGAAAATCCATCAGGTCTCTTAGCTTCTCCACAAAAGCCTGTGCACGTTCATTATTCAGGACATATTCCTGTACTTCCTGATCGTTGCCTGTTTTTTCTTTTAAGCCCTCGATATAATATGGATTGGGAAGGAAACGTACATCAAACACCAGGTCTGCGTCCTGCGGAATTCCATATTTAAACCCAAAGGACATTACAGAGACATAAAGATTCCTGAACTCCTTGCCCTCTACAAAAATCTTTTCCAACTCTCTCTTTAATTCCCTGGTCAGCATCTTGCTTGTATCCAATATATACGTTGCCCTCATTTTTAAGAACGCAATCCGTTCACGTTCTTTGGCAATCCCGATATCCACCCTGCCGACTCCTCCCAACGGGTGCTGTCTCCTCGTCTCTTTGTACCTTTTTACAAGCACATTATCACGGGCATCTAAAAAGAGAATCTCGTATCGTATCCCCTGGGCATCCATCTGGGAAAGCTGCTGCTCTATTCCATCCAACGCCTGCCCGCTGCGCACATCCACACCAAGTGCCACCTGGTTAATCTCAGCATCGGGTGTCATCAGCATCTCTGCAAACTTGGGCATAAGCAGAATCGGCAGATTATCCACGCAGAAATAGCCAATATCCTCCAGCATTTTCAGCGCCGTAGACTTTCCGGCCCCTGACATCCCCGTCACGATCACAAACCTCATTATCCTCACCATCCGTTCTCCGGCCTCTCCGCCTGGTTCATTGCTTTGCGAAATGATCCTGTTGTCAAAATTCTCCCACCTGCTTCACTTCCGGCTCCAAACGCACCCCAAACTGTGTAAATACCCTGTCCGACACCTGCCCCATTAAAGCCTTGATATCTGCCGCCGTAGCCTGACCGCGGTTGATTACAAATCCACAATGCTTTTCAGACACCTGCGCACCTCCTACCTGAAAGCCCCGCAGTCCTGCATCCTGAATCAGCTTTCCGGCAAAATATCCTTCCGGCCGTTTAAACGTGCTTCCAGCACTTGGATACTCCAAAGGCTGCTTTTCCACACGCTTCTTTTTCAGTTCTTCCATCGTTGTACGGATTGTATCGGCAGCCCCCGTATCCAGTTCAATATCTGCGCTGACCACAACATCTCCGCTTTTCGCAAACACACTGGTCCGGTATCCCAGTTCCATCTCCTCCACCGGCACCTCTGCAATCTCCCCGGTAGATTTCAATACCCTGGCGCGTATGAGCACCTGTTTCATCTCTCCGCCATAAGCCCCCGCATTCATCATCACCGCACCGCCCAGCGTCCCTGGAATCCCGGAAGCAAATTCAAAACCAGTAAGGCCGGCGGCTAATGCCTTTGCAGCGATTTTAGACAGAAGAGCTCCTGCCTGGGCGTGAATCACCGTGTCGTGAACTTCAATCTGATCCATCGTTTTATAAATCTGTATGATCACCCCCCGATATCCTTTGTCCCCAACAAGCAGGTTACTCCCATTTCCCATGACATAAAATGAAACTCCTGCTTCCTTTAAGACAGCTGCCACATCCCGTATCTGCCCTTCCTCCTTCGGAGTCACGAAGAAATCTGCGGGTCCTCCCACCTGAAAGGTGGTATGCTTACTCATCGGCTCCTTAACCCGTATATTTTCTTCCCCTAATATCCGGCATAATTCCTTATATAACTCCATACACTGTCTCCATTCATTATCCAGTGTCCGACACACTGTATTTCTATTCACAACTATTTTATTACATATTACAATAAAACGCCATGAAATTCAACTTGCAAATTTCTTCGGAATGATGTATAGTAAATTCGTGTACTCGTCAAATTTTAAAGATAAAAAGGAGTTGAACGAATCATTGGACCCGAGTGACGCCATACAATTTATTATATTGTTTATCTTGTTATTGTTATCAGCCTTTTTCTCTTCTGCGGAGACCGCACTTACCACGGTAAGTAAAATTAAGATGCGTTCCCTTGCAGATGACGGCAACAAGCGGGCGGCAACCGTGCTGGATATCACGGAGAATCATTCTTCCAAAATGCTGAGTGCAATTTTGATTGGAAATAATATTGTCAACCTATATGCTGCATCACTGACCACCACACTGGCTTATCGTCTAGGCGGTGCCATGGTAAGCATTGCAACCGGTCTTTTAACGATTGCAATCCTTATATTCGGAGAGATTACTCCGAAGAATGCGGCAACCATTAATTCCAGCAAATTATCTCTGGCATACATTCCTGTGATTAAGTTTTTTATGGTAATTATGACACCTTTCATTTTTATCGTAAACCTATTATCGCGGGGAGTGCTGTTTTTATTACGGATTGACCCGGATGCGAAGAACAATGCCATGACTGAGGACGAGCTTCGTACGATTGTGGATGTAAGCCACGAGGACGGTGTAATCGAATCCGAAGAAAAGGAAATGATTTATAACGTATTCGACTTGGGAGATGCACGCGCAAAGGACGTTATGGTACCAAGGGTGCATGTAACTTTTGCAGATGTCAACAGCACTTATCGAGAATTATTAGAGATTTTTAAGGAGGACAAGTACACCCGGCTTCCTGTCTATGAGGAAACGACAGATAATGTCATCGGAACGATCAACATGAAAGATCTGCTTCTCTTTGAAAATAAGGAGCATTTCCATGTACGTGATATTCTGCGGGAAGCATATTTCACTTATGAATATAAAAGTATCTCTGAGCTTCTTGTCGAGATGCGGGATGCTTCATATAATATTGCCATCGTATTGGATGAATACGGTGAGACAGCTGGTCTGATCACCCTGGAAGATATTCTGGAGGAGATTGTCGGAGAGATTCACGATGAATACGACGAGAACGAAGAAAGTTTTCTTCAAAAGCTGGATGAACGCGAATATATGGTAGAGGGTGCATTAAGCCTGGACGATCTCAATAACCGCCTTGGATTGGAGTTGGAATCGGAAGAGTATGATTCTGTAGGAGGGTTTATTATCCAATGTTTAGACCGTCTGCCGGAAGTGGGAGATGAATTTACCACAGAAGACGGTATACGCATGGTGGTAGAGCAGCTTGATAAAAACCGGGTACAGCTTGTACATGTCTATCTGCCGGAAACAACAGACGAGGAACCGGAGAGCACAGACGAAGCAGACTCTGATGATGAACAGAAGGAAGAACGTGACAAAGAGCGTTCGGAAAAGAAGCGTACATGAAATAACAGCAAAAGCTTGATGTTCATGTGATAGATTTTTTACTACAGATATAAGGCTGCCGCCGAAAGCATCTGCGGCAGTCATGTTATAATAGACTGGTAGTTTCTTAATTTGATATGGAGAGTTATCGAAGTGGTCATAACGAGCTGCACTCGAAATGCAGTTGTCCGTTTCCGGGCACGTGGGTTCGAATCCCACACTCTCCGCTAACGAAAAGCCTGCAGGCGGTCTTACCGTTTTCAGGCCTTTTCTTTGTGTAAGCACATTTCCAATTTTCTGACATATTCTAATATAGAACTATAGGAAAGGAAATACTGCTATGCCTTATTCAATCATGTTGGATGCCGGCCATGGCGGGCGTGACTCGGGAGCGGTCTATAATGGACGTCAGGAAAAGGATGATGCGCTTCGCCTTACTCTGGCTGTCGGCGAAATCCTTCAGGACAACGGCCTTAATGTAGAGTACACACGAACAACCGATATCTATCAGTCTCCTTACGAAAAAGCAATGGAAGCCAACAACGCAGGTGTTGACTATTTTGTTTCCATCCACCGCAATTCATTTCCTACTGATAATGTTGTCTCCGGTGTAGAATCTCTGGTCTATGACCTCTCAGGAATTAAATTGGAGATGGCGGAAAACATCAATGAGCAGCTAGAGACTGTTGGCTTTGTTAATCTCGGCGTACAGGCCCGCCCCAATCTGATCATTCTCAGACAGACAAAGATGCCCGCCGTACTGGTGGAAGTCGGTTTCTTAAATTCCAATACAGACAATACCTTATTTGATGAGAATTTTGATGATATTGCCCAGGCAATCGCCTCTGGAATTTTAGATACTGTCAGCAATAGAGGAACACTCACTAATCAATCCATCTACTATATACAGGTTGGTTCTTTCCGGAATCCTGCCTACGCCAACCGTCTGTTAAATGAATTAATCGAGCAGGACTATCCGGCCTCTATCATGGAAGGAGACGGCTTTTTCCGCGTAATAACAGGCCATTTTGAAAATCTGGAAGATGCCGCAGAAATGGAACAGCGATTAAAATATGCCGGATATCCGACCATTATCATAGGATAAATATAATCCGGCAGCTCTTCGTACCATCACAAAGCGCCATAGAATCCAATAGAAAAGCAGCGAAAGCTCCCTCTCACTGAAGGCAGCTTACCGCTGCTATCTTATTTTCTTACAGTCCCTAACGATTGTAAACGACAAATCGTTAAACGCAAAATCCTTTCGCTTTCTAATTCGATACTTCCAGACCCTCTGCCCGTATAACATCTACTACCTGCTTCACATACTGCTCACACAACTCATCTGTAGATGCCTCTACCATCACACGGATCACCGGCTCTGTCCCACTTTCACGGACCAGGATTCTTCCATCATTTCCCAGTGCGGATGCAACATCTTCCACAGCTTTTTGCACCGCCGGATTTTCCCTTGCTGTCTTCTTATCTGTCACATGGACATTTTTCAAAAGCTGCGGGTAAATCTTCACATCCTCGCAGAGCTTAGAAAGGGTCTGCTTTTTCTCCATAACCACTTCCATAATCATCAGGGAAGTCAGGATTCCGTCACCGGTTCTTGCATGTTTACTGAAAATAATATGACCTGACTGCTCACCGCCGAGAATAAACCCATTGTTCAGCATATTTTCATAAACATACTTGTCTCCCACTGCGGTCTGCTCATATTTCATGCCAATCTTATCACAGGCTTTGTAAAGTCCCAGATTGGACATCACCGTCGTAACAATAGTATTTCCGGCTAGCTTGCCCTGCTCCATCAAATATTTTCCGCAGAGATAGAGTACCAGATCGCCATTAACCACATCACCATTCTCATCCACTGCGATACAACGGTCTGCATCACCGTCATAGGCAAAACCGATATCCAGTCTTTTCTTTTTCACAAAATCCTGCAGTACTTCAATATGTGTGGAGCCGCAGCTGCGGTTGATATTCAGACCATCCGGCTCGTTGCTGATTACATATGTGTCCGCCCCTAAAGCATCAAAAACACTTTTGGCAATGCTGAATGCACTTCCATTGGCACAGTCCAATCCAATCCTCATATCCTTAAAAGAACGTGTAGCCAAAGAAATCAGGTGGCCGATATAACGGTTTCTTCCTGCCGCATAATCAATCGTGCATCCCGTCTTCTCCCTGGTCGCCAAAGGCAATTCTTCCGTCTTTCCGTCAATATAATCCTCAATCTTCGCTTCTACTTCGGCCTCCATCTTATGGCCTTTTCTATTAATTACTTTAATCCCATTGTCATAATAAGGGTTATGGCTGGCCGAGATCATGATACCACAGTCAAAATCTTCCGTACGTACCACATACGATACGCTTGGCGTGGTCGTAACATGAAGCAGATATGCATCCGCACCTGACGCTGTCAGCCCAGCCGCCAAGGCATACTCAAACATATAGCTGCTTCTTCTCGTGTCCTTTCCGATTACAATCCGAGCCTTATGTTCCTGTCCAAAATACCATCCCAGATAACGACCCACTTTAAATGCATGTTCCACAGTCAGTACAACATTCGCTTCTCCGCGAAAACCGTCTGTTCCAAAATATTTACCCATTTTTCTACCTTCTCACTTATTTATTTGTAATTTGCCATACCTATTATATTATTTTCTTTTCTAAGATACAACTATTTTTTATATGGCAGTTCTATTCCACTCATACCCCGTTCTTTGCGCAAATGTCTGCCAGACAACATCGCTCGCAATATGGTTTTGTCCGTGCGGTACACACATCCCGCCCATGATAAACCAGACGGTGGCAGAAATCGCTTCCCTCTTCCGGAGGAATAATCTTCCACAATGCCATTTCCACCTTTTTGGGATCTTTAATTCCATCCACCAATCCCATCCGGTTCGTCAGACGGATGCAATGAGTATCTGTCACAATCGCAGGTTTTCCAAATACGTCTCCCATAATCAGGTTTGCACTCTTACGCCCAACTCCTGGAAGCTTCAAAAGCGCATCAAAATCATCGGGTACATTCCCGTCATACTGCTCTTTTAAGATCTTCATGCATGCGCTAATATCCCTGGCCTTGCTTTTCCCTAACCCACAGGGCCGGACAATCTCCTCAATCTCCTCCGGTTTTGCCTCCGCAAGCGCATCCACATCCGGATATTTTGCATACAGATCTTCTACTACCACATTGACCCTTGCGTCTGTACATTGGGCTGCCAAACGGACACTGACCAGTAATTTCCATGCGTCATCATAGTCCAAGGTGCATCCTGCATCGGGATATTCTTTTTTCAAACGTGCAATAATCTCTTCTGCCAGCTTTTTCTTCGTCATACGTATTTTCCACTCTTTTCCTGATATTGTTCACAGCCTTTTCAATTTTCCCATAGCCCTACTGTACTGCCTTCTTTCTCCAGGTTCCTCTTCTATAGAAGATTGCCGTAGCAATAGCCCCGACAATCCAGGATATGAGCAATGAGACAAAGATACATTCCTTCCTGCCTTGAGGATATTGTGCACTTCTGGTCAAATATACCAGTCCATATGCCAGAGGAACTCGGATAGCCACTGTAGTAGCCAGTGAAATCCACATTGGTGTTAGCGTATCTCCGGCACCGCGCATCACGCCTGATAAAGACTGCGTCACTGCCATAGCAATATATCCCACTGCCAAAATACACATCATATTCATGCTAAGCACCACCAGCTCGTCCGTATTAGTAAAAATTCCCATCAGATGTTTTCCAAATAAAACAATCAGTCCCGTAATAACGGCAGAAGTTCCAATTGCCATAAGAGTTCCCTGCTTTGCACCTTTAGCTACTCGGTCATAGGCGCCTGCCCCGACATTCTGCCCTGCATAGGTTGTCATTGCCGTTCCGAAAGAAAAATTCGGCAGCATGGCAAAACCATCCACACGCATAACGATGACATTTGCCGCAATGAATTGTTCCCCAAAACTATTTGTTAATGACTGTACTACCAGCATAGACATGGAAATAATTGCCTGAGTAACTCCAGAGGGCACACCCAGACGGATGATATTCAAGGAATGACGCTTTGTCATTTTCAAACATTCCTTATTCAAATCAAACAAATCTTTCATCTGCATGAGCCTGCGCACACAAAGCAGTGCAGAGATTCCCTGTGCAATTGCTGTCGCCAAAGCCACGCCATCCACTGCCATGCCAAACCCGACAACAAATACCAAATCCAAAATAATATTCAGGACGCTGGCCACAATCAAATACAACAATGCGGAAATCGAATCTCCCAATCCGCGCAGCACTCCGCTTAAAATATTGTAATATGCCAGTCCTGCGGAACCAATAAACAGAATATGCAGATAGGAAGTACACCAGTCAATGATACTGTCCGGCGTCCCTAAAAGCAGTAAAAGCGGCCTTGTAGCCAATGTAGCAACCACCATGACAAATATGGATGCCCATGCGGTCAGCATAATACAGTTCCCGATTGTACTTGATAAATCCTTCCTGTTCCTTGCTCCAAAATACTGAGATACCATAATGCTGGCACCCATACTGATTCCGATAAACAGCACAATCAGCAGATTCAATATCGGACCTGCACTCCCCACCGCAGCCAACGCATTATCTCCCACAAAATTTCCAACCACTACGCTGTCTACCGTATTATATAATTGCTGAGCGATATTTCCAATCAGCATCGGTACAGTAAACACCAAGATATTTTCCCACGGTTTCCCCACAGTCATATCCACTGGGGCAAATAATTTCTTCAAATATTCCATAGCTTATCTCCTCTCCTCATTTTTCCTTACTCTATCCTTCAAAAAACACGGAAGTACGGAAAATCAGTTCACCAATCTGACTGATTTTCTACATTTCCTAAATAATGTCGGCTGTCAGGAAATCCTGCCAGCCGACAATGCTCTCTATATATACTAACATGTTATGGTAAAATTACAAGATATTTTTTATATTTTGACATTTCAAAGATGTCAGGTGTTAAATCTTCCACCCGTTAGAACGTACACCCACCGGAAAACACTACGAAATATGGCTGCCACCTGTGTGACAGCCATATTCCGAAATAGCAAAATGGGAGAATGATTCAAAACAGCAGACGATTCGCCGCTATCCTAAATCCTTATTTATTATCTCTGGACACGTCCCGAAGCATCGCCTCCGGCGAGCTTTGCGACCTCATCCATAGATACCATGTTGTAATCACCCTCAATGGAGTGCTTCAAACAAGATGCTGCTACCGCAAACTCTATCGTAGCCTGTGAGTCATATCCACTAAGGACTGCTGCGATCAATCCGCCGCCAAAGCTGTCCCCGCCGCCTACACGGTCCACAATATGCATCTTATATTTTTTACTGAAATAATAGTCTGTGCCATCGAATAACATTGCTGACCAGTTGTTGTCATTTGCAGAAATTGATTCTCTGAGTGTAATTGCCACCTTCTCAAATCCAAATCGGTCCGCCAGCTGCTTAGCCACATCTTTGTAACCTTCCCTGTTGACTTCACCTGCCGTAACATCTGTGTTTGCCGCGTGGATTCCAAATACATCCGCAGCATCCTCTTCATTTGCAATGCAGACATCCACATACTTACAAAGCTCACCCATCACCTGGCCTGCTTTCTCTTTGCTCCACAGCTTATTTCTGTAATTCAAATCGCAGGAAATCTTTACACCTGCTTCCTTTGCTGCCTTGCAGGCTTCCAGACAGATTGCAGCCGCACCGTCATTCAATGCCGGAGTAATCCCTGTAAAGTGGAACCACTCTGCACCGTCAAAGATTTCTTTCCAGTTAAAATCTTCTGGCTCTGCCGTATAAATAGAAGAGCCGGCCCTGTCATAAATAACTTTAGACGGTCTCTGAGATGCTCCTTTTTCCAGGAAATAAATTCCCACACGGTCCCCGCCGCGCGCAATATAAGAAGTATCTACCCCGAATTTTCTCAATGAATTAATCGCCGCCTGTCCAATCTCATGCTTTGGAAGCTTGGTAACAAATGCCGCGTCAAAACCATAGTTTGCCAGAGACACCGCTACGTTAGCCTCTCCGCCTCCGAATGTCGCACACAGCTTATCCGCCTGTACAAATCGGTAATATCCTTCCGGCGCCAGTCTCAACATGATTTCTCCAAATGTAACAACTTTTTTTGCCATAATTTTCTCCTTTAAAATAGCTCTGTCACCGCTGCTATGCTCTAATCTGCGCAACCAGTTTTACTGCTTCTTCTGTCAGAGACTTAATCTCATCAAACTTACCTGCTTTCACCAGGTCACCTTTTACCATCCAGCTTCCACCACATGCAATAATCTTATCGCAGCTTAAGTAGCTTTCCAGATTCTTAGCATTCACACCGCCTGTAGGCATAAACTTCAGACCTACATATGGTGCTGCCATTGCCTTAATCGTAGACACTCCACCAAACTGCTCTGCCGGGAAGAATTTTACAATCTTCAGCCCTCTCTTCACTGCCTGTGCCACCTCAGATGGTGTAATACATCCCGGAAATACCGGAATATCTTTTTCAAGGCAATAGTCTACAATCTCCGGATCAAATCCCGGACTTACAATGAACTTAGCCCCGGCAGCTAATGCACGGTTTACCTGGTCAATTGTCAGCACTGTACCTGCCCCCACGAACATATCAGGATACTCCGTTGTCATAATCCGGATAGATTCCTCTGCCGCATCTGTACGGAAAGTAACCTCTGCACAAGGCAGTCCGCCCTCGCACAAAGCTTTTGCTAATGGTGCGGCATCCTTCGCATCATTCAGCACAACAACTGGTACAACACCCATTTTCTGAATTTTTTCTGCTACTTCTTTCATAGTCATTCTCCTTATTTTTTTGTTTCATAATATGGAACTTAATTTCATATCGTGAACTCTTTATTGTTATTATACACCTTTTCGTCTTAATGTCAACCTTTTCCAATAAGTTTTTATTGTTGTTTTTTTATACAAATAAGAGTATGTCCGTTTTGTCTTGATATTATGATTTGCTCTTTTTTAACAAACGTGCTACAATACCACATAGTCAAATTGCAGACTGACTCAGAAGAGGTGAAGCTTATGGAAACAAAAAATCCAATCCAGGTATCGGAACGTATCTTTCACACCATTGAATATTTGGCACAATCCGGACCTACAGGTCTTCAAGATTTGAGTAATGAATTAGGGTTAAATAAGAGTACGGTACATCGGATTTTAAATTCGCTCATTTGCATGGACTATGTCCGTCAGGATGCCGAGACTTCAAAATACAGTCTCAGTTTTAAATTTTGCAAAATTGCAAACCAAATCCTGTCTCAGAATGACATTATCGATATTGCCCGTCCCTACATCCGACAGCTCGCGGAATTGTCCGGTGAAACCGTTCATCTAGTACAAATTGACGGCCTCTATGCGGTCTATATTGACAAAGTAGAATCTTCCCGCAATGCAGTACGCCTCGTATCCATGGTCGGCAAAAGCATTCCACTCTACTGTTCCGGAGTGGGGAAGGCAATGCTTGCAGATATGCCTGACGAACGTATCCTGTCTATCTGGGAGCAGAGCAAGATTGTCAAAATCACAGAATTTACCATTACGGATTTTGGAAAATTTCAAAATTTAATCGAAGAGATTCGCAAAAACGGGTATGCCCTGGACAATGAAGAAAACGAGCTTGGAGTCCGGTGCATCGCCGTATCCCTCAAAGGATTTCACGGTGGTCCCTCCTATGCAATCAGCATTTCCGCTCCCAAGGACCGTATGAATGACTGTCGTATCAATGAATTGAAGGCACTGGTGTTAGATACCAAAGAAAAAATTGCACAGGAAATGGGAAGCCTTTAGGCTTCCCATCTTTTGACCTTATACGCTTCCATCCTCTAAAGCAGTAATATTATTCTCCAAAAATAACCGGATAAATGTCCTTTACGCTTTCTGCGATATACGTGGCACCTGCATTCTCTAATTCCTCATAATCCCCATATCCGAACAAAACACCTAATGAATCCAGTCCCATTTTTTTCGCACCCAATATATCATGCTCCCTATCGCCGATCATCAAGAGACTTGAACCCACGGGAATATTGCAGTTGTGAAGCACATAGGATATCACCTCATCCTTCTTTGTGCGTGTTTCATCCAGATTCGCTCCTACGATGTGAGCAAAATATTTTGCGATATCAAAATGTTCCAGAATTCTTTTCGCAAATATCTCCGGTTTTGAGGTCGCCACAATCGCTGTTTTTCCGGAAACCTGGATTGCTTTCAATAATTCTTCCATCCCCTCATACACCGCATTTTCAAAGAGCCCTTTATCCACATAATATTCCCGGTAATACTCTATCGCCTTCACCGCTTTCTCCGAAGAAAATCCATAATACTTTTCAAAGGATTCTTTGAGCGGCGGTCCAATAAATTTAAAAAGCTCCGTCTGATCTGTCACTTGAATATCAAATTTTTTTAATGCATATGCTACAGAATTCGTAATGCCTGGACCCGAATCTGTTAAAGTCCCATCCAAATCAAATAAAATCACATCATACATCCCCATATCTCCTATCTTTGTTTTTTTGACGGCTATCAGGCTGCAATTCGCAAAGTGTTTTCTCCCCGAATTATCATTATCTTAGCATAATATTGTAAAGATGGGAATAGTACAGGATTGACTTTATCTATAAACTTAGCTAAAATTACCATAATATCTAAAGAAGAAAAATACGGAGGTACTGAATCATGGAAAATGTATTTATTATGGATCACCCTTTAATCCAGCATAAAATCTCACTTCTTCGGAAAAAAGAGACCGGAACCAACGAGTTTCGGAAGCTGGTTGAAGAAATCGCTATCCTAATCGGATATGAAGCTCTCCGCGATCTTCCGTTGGAAGATGTGGAGGTAGAGACACCGATTGAGACCTGTATGACTCCCATGCTTTCTGGGAAAAAACTTGCGGTTGTCCCCGTCCTGCGCGCCGGACTGGGTATGGTAAATGGGATTACGACTCTGGTGCCCTCTGCCAAGATTGGACATATCGGACTGTACCGTGACCCGGAAACCCATGAACCTCATGAATATTACTGCAAACTTCCTGTTCCCATTGAGCAGCGTCAGATTGTGCTTGTTGACCCCATGCTGGCAACCGGCGGTTCAGCCGTCGCAGCCGTGGACTTTATCAAAAAGCATGGCGGAAAAAATATCAAGTGTATGTTTATTATTGCCGCTCCGGAAGGAATTGAGCGGCTGACAAAGGCACATCCGGATATCACCATTTATGTAGGGCATCTGGACCGTGAATTAAATGAGGCTGCCTATATCTGTCCTGGACTGGGAGATGCGGGAGACCGAATTTTCGGAACAAAATAAAAACATGCGCCCACCGGACGCACAACTGCAAAAAATCCTGACGAGTGTTCGTCAGGATTTCTCTTTTATTATGATTTATCTTTGACATCGTAAACAGCTTTTAGGCATTACTTTACGGTCTCTGTCCCATTCCGCCTTCCAAAGTAATAGTCTCACCAGACATATACTTAAAGTCTGGGGAAGCAAGCTGTACGCAGACACGTCCGATTTCAAGCTCGGCATCTCCGTAATGTCCTGCCGGCGGCATATGCACATTCTGCTTAAATGCTTCCGGATATGCTTCCTCAAAGTTCTCAAGCTGTGCGGTCCATGCCAACGGGCATACAATATTTACATTGATTCCATCTTTGCCCCACTCTGTAGCTGCCACACGGGTCAATCCACGAACGCCTTCTTTTGCTGCTGCATAAGCACACTGTCCAAAGTTTCCGAACAGACCTGCGCCGGATGCAAAGTTGATAACTGATCCCTTCGTTTCTTTCAGATGCGGATAACATGCCTTCATATAATAGAAGGTTGCATAAAGTCCGGAATACACAGCCAGGTTAAACTGATCTGTGGTATGGTCTGCAAGCGTTACTCCAGATGCGGATGCCTGAGCATTGTTGATTAAAACATCGATTCTTCCAAATGTATCCATCGTCTGTTTTACAACATTTTCAACCACTGCTTCGTTGTCTGATCCAGCGCTGACATCTGCCTGAATCGGAAGCACCTTGATGCCATAAAGTCTTTCTAACTCTTCCTTTGCATCTGTCAGCTTCTGCACATTCCGTCCTGTAATAACGATATTTGCCCCTTCTTTTGCATAAGCGGTTGCAATACCATATCCGATAGAACCGCATCTGCCATCACGCAGAACAGCTCTTCCCCCGCCTGTAATAATCACTGTTTTTCCTGTCAAAAATCCCATGTTCTTGACCCTCCTTTTCTGTTTTTGCTTCTAATACATAATGTGAAAATTATCACCATTATATACAAATGTCAATACGGCAGCACTATCCCGAACATTCCCATTACAGTTCACAGGACCAGTCCGCCTGTAAAATGCGGCTTATTCTCCGCTAACTTCATCGAGAGCCGCCAACAACTGCCCTCTGTCTAAAGGCTTGTAGATAAATGTCTTTGTGCCTATTGATTTTGCCTCATCAATCGTGTCATCGTATGCCAGGGAAGATACCATGATGATCCTAGCCTCGGGATGCTCCTCCAGGATTGCCCTGGCGGTCTCCAATCCATCCATACCCGGCATGATAATGTCCATCGTCACCAAATCCGGCAAAACTTCACCATATTGGGCAATAGCTGTCTCGCCATCCTGACAGTAAGATACCACTTCATAATCCGTATCTTCTAACATCCTCTTCATCTGTAGTTCCACTACCCGCGAATCGTCCACGATCATGATTCGCTTTCCCATAATGAATCACCTCTTTCAAGTATAATGAATGTCTGTCCCACATATTTCAGGTCTCAACACTCTGATCATGCGGAAACCTTGTTCCTTTTGCCACTATTTATTCTGATTCCGGTGTAAAATGACTCAAACGCGCTCCCTCATTTTTATCACTGGAATAGCAGATTGTAAATTGCTCCTTTTGATTTGCAGGCTGATATCGCCCATTATAAAACTGTGGTACCTCAAACCGGGATGCCACTTTGGTAACCTGAAATATTTTGGAAGCGATGTGCCCGCATAGTACATTAAAGTATTCCTTCGTAAAATCTTCCACGTCCTGCTCCGTAACATCTTCTGCCTGCAGCATAGACTGTGTCAGCCTGGTAAACATCGCCGTATCTGCGCATAAAGCCAGGCTGGAATGGAATCCTCTTGCAAATGCGGCATGTACGGTACAGGAATCTTCTTCCAGAGAGCCATCCCCTTCGCACAAACGGATGCCTGCTACCTGTTCTGTCACTTCCCTGGTTACCTGGTCAAATACATCCTGCAATTTTTCCTCCGACATAACAGTATCCACGCAAATCCCTCCTTTCCACAGAGATTACAGGGGCAGCTACATAAAACGTATCTCCCCTCCTGCCAACACTGCTCTGCAACTCTGAGTCTCATGTCCAAGGCGCTGGGTGACATCTCCAATTGTCACCTCAGTCCCCGGATAAGCAATTCCGCAGACCAAACGACGCTCATCCTGCTTCTCATCCTGCTCCTGAGGCTCTTCTTTTGCTTCTTGAATATACGCTTCAAATTGTTTTATCTTTGTTCGATTCACAGAAAGTTTCATCCGCACCATTGGCAGATTTCTAACTTTTGCCGGACTATCCGGCTGTTTTTCCAGCTCTTCAAATTCTGACTCCAGCTCTCCAATCTCTCTCAGTAAGGTCTCATATTCAAAATCGTCACTGGGACGTCCTCCCAAAACAATGGATGTAAGACACTCTGATTTTGAGCCTACGATATTAGCTTTTACCTCTCCGGCAGCTCTTATCTTACCACCGATAATGATACCCCGCCCGGAGCATGCCTGCACCTGACCATCACTATACACATTACAATTGATGATACAATCCGTCTGCAATTCTTCCTTGGCACATACCACGGTACTTTCCAGATATTTTGCATAGATGCTTCCGCATGCCTTGATAACAGCCTGGCCATTTCCCTTGACCCCCTTAACTACCACCAAGTCTCCGCCAGCCTCAATCGTACTTGCTTCCACTACACCATCTACAGTAATATTTCCCATAGCACGGACTGTAAAACCGCTGCACACATCTCCACGGATATGAATATCCCCTAAAAAGTTGATATTTCCAGTAGAATAATCCACATTCTTTCCGATATCCATGACTGGCTTTACCTGGAAATTTCGGCCGTCAAATTCCACATGCCCTGGTTTCGTCGCTATCAACGTTGTGCCATCCTCAGACAGCTTCGTATTCCGTCCCTTAGGTACTATGACCTTCTTCCCGTCTTTGGCCGGAATCACCTGGTCCAATATGGTCCTGCCCGATACCCCCGCAGTTGGTTCCACAATCTGACAGATCACATCCCCCTGGTCTGCATTATTGACAATATTCAACTCGGAGTAATCCACCTGGCCTGACTCATTCACCTTCATCTCACGCTGCTTTCTGCGTGGAAAATGGTCTATGGTATAGCCATCTTTTCCATGAATTGGCGGGACCCCCTCCGCAGCAAAAAACAAATGGAAATATCTGTTGGCATCCATAGGCACCTGATCGAGTACTGCTGCGTCTACCCCAAATTCCACTTCCTGATCCCTCAGTGCCTGCGCCAGCATATCGCGGCTGACTTCCTTGCCATGCCCCACCGGGGGATAAACCAAAAGCCAGGCAGCCATCTCATTCTTTGTTGTGAATACTACCACCTGTGCATCTAAATCCGGAAGTGGTTTCTTCTCAGCTTCCTCCCCCTCAGGAGCTGTTTCCTGGTTCCCTGTATCTGAGGAGGATTCCCACAGTTCATCCGACTCATAATCTGTATCCTCATGATTGGCATCCTCATTAGAAAGTTCCTCTTCTTCTGGTATAACTTCGTCAATACGCTCACTCGCTGTCGAGGTTATAAGCTGACGAAGACGGGTCAGCTCTCCCTCCAACTCCCTCCCCGAAAGAATCTCCCTGTGCTCAGGTGAGCCTTCTAAACATAATTCCGGAATTGGCGATTTCCCTGTCTGCTCCGACCATAAAGTCCAAAGTTTAATCAAAGGATGCTCCAAGGACAGCTCCAGAGAAGCCGGATTCGGCGCTGGAATTTCCTCCTCCTGTATCTCTGAAACCGGGTTCTCTTTTTCATCCTCGTTTGAGGCAGAGCCAAACAACCTGGATAGTATTGTTTTCGCTAGTGACATACTCCTTATACCCCCTGACTCTTTGACTTTTGTAAACATTGTATAATATCTCGCATCTAACGACAAATTTTGTTAGATATATTATACCAATCGCGTTTACTCTCTGTCAAGAGTATTCAATCCGGAAGCTCCTATGCCAAAAGCCATATTACAGTTCACGGCCTGACCGGCCGTAAACTGTAATATGCTGGCTCTATTCCGTCAAAAATCAATCTCCTTCTACCTTCTTCAGGTAATAGAATCCATACGCCGGTATATGAACAGCGGCCGGCTGTATCACTGCGCCTGAAACAAGGTCCACATACTTTCCATCAATTTCATTGATCCATGCGGTCTTATCATATTCACTGAAATTAAAGAGTCCCAGAAGCTTATCGCCGTCATACCACCTGCCAATGCACAATACGCCCTGCTCCCATGTCTCAATTGTCCATGTCTCGGCATTTGCCACAAATACTTTTTCTCTTTTGCGGATTTCTTCCAGTTGGTTCAGTCTCTTAAACAATTTTCCTTCTACGGTATCAGGGTCCGTAATGTTTTCTGCCAAATCCCAATTCATTGCCCCGCGGTGGATATAACGGGAATCTTCTCTCTTATCCGGGTCCTCTTTGTATGTATAATCATTAACCTGCCCAATCTCGTCCCCACTGTACAGCACTGGGATTCCTGACTGCATAAACATGTAAGCATGCAGCATCACATCCATTTGGATTGCTCGATCCATGGCTTGATCATCCTGCTCAAACCCGGCTTTTTCAATTCCGCACATGGACGCTGTAGTTCCGCAGAAACGTGCATCGCCAAGCACCAGGTCTTCATTGTACAGTTCTCCGCGGCTTGTGCTGTCTCCGGCATAGCCCCGGAAATAGTCATTCAAATACTGCTTGTGCGGACGCTCCTTGAAGCCTTCCTTCTCCAGAGTATCGTAGTCTAATCCCCATCCGATATCATCATGGCAGCGCAGATAATTTAAGAATACATATTCTTTCGGCAGATGGTTTACGGCATCTAACTGCTTTTTCAGAAGACGCACATCTCTTGTAGCCACCGTATGCCAGGTAGTCGCCATAGTCGTCACATTGTAAAGCATATGGCATTCCGGTTTTTCTACGGTTCCAAAGTAAGGAACCACCTTGGCCGGCTCCATAACAACTTCACCGAGAAGCAGAATTCCAGGGCACACAATCTCGCCTATCATACGCATCATACGTACAATTGTATGTACCCTTGGCAGATTCCGGCAGTCTGTATTCAATTCCTTCCAGATATAGGGAACCGCATCAATTCTTATCACGTCTATACCCTTATTTGCCAGGAAGAGGAAATTATACATCATCTCATTAAATACTCTTGGGTTCTTATAATTCAAATCCCACTGGTATGGATAAAATGTTGTCATTACAAAATGTTTTACATCATCCAGCCAGGTAAAATTGCCGGGTGCTGTAGTCGGGAATACCTGCGGCACCGTACGCTCATACTGCTGAGGAATAGAGTCATTGTCATAGAAAAAGTATCTGCTCATGTATTCTCCATCCCCCTGACGGGCACGCTTCGCCCATTCATGGTCCTCTGAGGTATGGTTCATGACAAAGTCCATACAGATATTCATATTTCTTTTATGGCAGGCTGCGGTCAGGCTCTCCAGGTCTTCCATCGTGCCCAGATTTTCCTGTACCTTGCGGAAATCGGAAACCGCATATCCGCCGTCGGAACGTCCTTTCGGCGTATCTAAAAACGGCATCAGATGAATATAGTTGACATTATTCTTCTCCAGGTAGTCCAGTTTGGATTCCACACCCTTGATGTTACCGGCAAAATTGTCAATATAGAGCATCATCCCAAGCATATCATTATGCTTATACCAGTTTAAGTCAGCCTCCCGCTTCTGATCCAGTTCTTTCAAATCCTTGTTCCGCTCTTTATAAAATCTATGCAGGTTGTCACACAATTCCGCAAACATCGAATCATTTCCATATACTTCCGTATACAGCCATTTCAATTCGTCAAAATGACGCTGGAATCTTTTCTGATAAATCTCTTCCTGTTCAGAATCGTCTTCGGCTTTCTGGGTTTCTTCCTGATTAGAAATAACCTCTTCTGGCTCTAAAGCTGCTTCCTGATTAGAAATAACCGCTTCTGGTTCTGAAGCTTCTTCCTGATTAGAAATAACCGCTTCTGGTTCTGAAGCTTCTTCTGATTCCTGCTCGAACTTCTCTTCTTCCTTTAAGACTTCCTCCTGCTTAGGGGCATTCTCCGTTAATTTTACAGCCGGGTTTTTTGTCCGGTTTTTCTTTGCCTTTACCGCTTTTCTTCTGCTCATTCTTATGTCCCTCCAATTTTTATTTCTACTTTTGCTGTATTCATCTACAGATTTTTAACCTTAAATTCTCTCTGTGCCTCCCGCTTCTGGTCCTTCTTCGCAATGTCATTGCGTTTGTCATACAGCTTCTTTCCTTTGGCCAGTCCAATCTCCACTTTCACCAGGCTTCCACTGAAATAAACCTTCAGCGGGACTACCGTATTCCCCCTTTCTTTCATTTTCCCGAAAATCTTGTCAATCTCCTTTTTATGAAGAAGCAGCTTCTTCACACGGAGCGGGTCCTTATTAAAGATATTCCCTTTTTCATAAGGAGAAACATGCATTCCATAAAGAAATACCTCTCCCTCCTCAATACGGATAAATGCCTCTTTGATACTGCATTTCCCCATCCGCAGGGATTTTACTTCTGTGCCATGGAGGACAATTCCTGCCTCGTATTTTTCCAATATAAAATAATCATGATATGCCTTTTTATTATTTGCAATCAGCTTGCCTTCTGTCTTACTCATAATCTATGCCTTTCTCTGCCAGGCATCCTTTTCACCGCAGCCCGGCTTTTCATACTGCCTCTGCTTCTTCGCTAAACGCAAAATCTATCGTCCGCTGAACCTTATCTGCATCCAGCACTCGAACCTTTACCTTCTGACCAAGCTTATAAACATGATTGGTACGCTCTCCGACCAGTTCATACCTGTCCTCACAATATTCATAATGGTCATCTGTCATATTTGCCACATGCACGAGCCCCTCAATAGTATTCGGCAGCTCCACATACGCGCCCCATTTCGTGATTCCGGAAATCACCCCTTCAAACTCCTGTCCAATCCGTTCTTCCATATATTCCACTTTTTTCAGTTTTACGGTCTCCCGCTCCGCCTCTTCTGCACGGCGTTCCATCGTACTGGATTGCATCGCCACCTCCGGCAGAATTTTCTCATAATGGGCTATCCGTTCTTCGTTCATACGTCCACGAATATTTTCTTTGATAATCCGATGAATCTGCAAATCCGGATATCTACGAATGGGGGACGTGAAATGGGTATAATACTTTGCCGCCAGTCCAAAATGCCCTGTATTCTCCCAGGTATATTTCGCCTGCTTCATGGAGCGCAGTGCAAGACGGCTGATCATCGCTTCTTCCGGCGTTCCCTCTGCCTTTGCAAGAAGCTTCTGCACCTCCTTCGGACGAACTTCATTTCCTACATGGATATGATATCCGAAATTATTGATTAACGTACTCAGTTTTTTCATTTTATCATCATCTGGTGTTTCATGGGTCCGATATAAAAACGGCTGTTCCCGCCAGTAATACTCCTCAGCCACGGTCTCGTTTGCCAAAAGCATAAAATCCTCAATAATCTTTGTCGCCACATTTCTATCATAGGGCTTAATATCTATCGGCCTTCCACTTTCATCTAGCAAAAGTTTAGTCTCAGGAAAATCAAAATCTATGGAGCCTCTTTGATGTCTTCTTTCCCGTAAAATACCGGACAATTCTGCCATCCGCTCAAACATAGGCACCAATTCCTGATATTCTTTGATCTCCTCCGTATCGTGTTCTGTCAATATTTTTGCCACACTCGTATAGCTCATCCGCCTGTCCACACAAATGACGGTCTCTGCAATCTCAGAGTCAATGACTTCCCCTTTCCTATTGACAGTCATGATGCAGCTCAGTGCCAAACGGTCCTCGCCCGCATTGAGGGAACAGATGCCATTGGACAATTTATGCGGAAGCATAGGAATCACCCTGTCAGCTAAGTATACACTGGTCCCGCGCTTTAACGCTTCTCTGTCCAATGCACTGTTCTCCTGGACATAGTTGGTTACGTCTGCGATGTGTACGCCCAGCCGGTAATTCTCCCCTTCCTTTGTAAGTGACACCGCATCATCCAAATCCTTTGCGTCCTCACCATCAATCGTCACCATCTGCCAGTCACGCAGATCCATTCGCCCCGCCATGTCCGCCTCGCTGACATCCTTTCCGACCCGTTCTGCCTGGTTCATCACCTTTTCCGGAAATTCTACCGGAAGGTCAAAGCCCTTGACAATCGACATAATATCTGTCCCCGGGTCATTGACATGTCCGATAATTTCCACCACGAAACCTTCCGGATTTTTATCTTCAGAGCCATAGGAAGTCAATTCTACAACAACCTTGTGTCCATCCATGGCGCCCTTCTCTTTTCCTTCGGGTATATAAATATCTTTCCACAATTTTCTATCATCCGGGAGGACAAATCCATATTTTTTACTTTTCTCATACAGCCCTACAACACGGGTTGTCCCATGAGAAATCACACGGACAATTTTTCCTTCTGTACGTTTCCCGTCCTTTTCCCGTGCATCCTTGTGCCGGGTGATGACAAACTCTACCTGGTCTCCGTGAAGCGCGCCGCCTGTATTCTCCTCTGCAATATAGACATCCTCTTCCTCTCCGTCCCGGATTACAAACCCGAAGCCTCTGGCATTTGCCTGGAAGTTCCCAATCAAATGCTTAGCATGCCCTTTGGCATATTTCCCTTTCTTAGAGACAAAAATCTTGCCTTCCGCCTCCAGTGCATCCAACACTTCTCTCAAATCCTCTCTCTGCTCCTTCGGCACCTGAAGAATGATTGCAATTTCCTTTATTTTCATAGGCACATATAGATCGTCACAGATAAAATCATAAATCACCTTTTTGCGCTTCTCAAATGTCTGGTCCATATTCTTTTGTCCTCCTTTCTAAACAAAATTTTTACTCCACATAATATGAAAAGGGCACTCTATAGCTGCTTATAGAGTGCCTTTTTTCTCTTCTTGTATACCCAAAAAAGGGCATTCCGTAATTCTTGCGCAAGCGGACTTGTCTCATAAAATATTCTTATCCAAAAGGCAGCATTTTAAACTCATGTTCCTGTCTTAATTGAATACACCTAAGTTCAGTACAACCGCTAATACCATAAATAAAACTGCAAGAAACTTCGTTGACTTTACGAGCGCTCCCTCCATGGAACGTCCCTTGTTCTGTCCCCAATAGCTGTCTGCCGCCCCGCTGATCGTCCCAAGTCCTGCGGACTTGCCTTCCTGAAGAAGAATGATCGCTGACAACGCAATACAGTCTATTACAAAGATGATAGTCAAAATAATTTTCAAAATATCCATCTGTTCACACCTCCTGCGGATAAACCAAAATCATTTTAACACACCACATAAAATAAGGCAAGACTTTCTTATCCATGTTTTCGCCTTATTCATTGTCTTCCAGCGTAAAATACAACTGATATGCCTGGTATTCCCCAAAGGCAGCCGGAAGTGGAATTCCTGTCTCCATCAGGGCATCTGACGTATAAAGTCTGCCACTGGATTTCTCCCTGTACATACACCCGCTTTTCAATCCTTTTAATTTCACATAGCGCACTGCCATATTGCCATGAATCTCAAGCATCACTGCATGAACCAGTACTTCTTTCCTGTCCTCAGAAATAAATTCCCAGGCTCCGACTTCCTGTTTAAACGGATTCGTAAGCCTATAATACAGGCCGTGCTGAATCAATGGTGCGTATTTATGGTAATTCTCTACCTGACGACGGATTTCCTTCTTTTCCTCCTCAGAGAGTTTCCCCAGATTCAATTCATATCCAAAAGTTCCAGCCAAAGCGGTTACACTTCTTGTGTTCAAAGAAGTGCTTCTGCCTGTCTGATGGTTCGGAGAAGCCGACACATGGGACCCCACCGAAGAAACAGGATATCCAAAGGAAGTACCGTACTGTATCCGCACACGGTCCACCGCGTCCGTGTTGTCACTGCACCAAATCTGCGGTGTATAATAAAGCATTCCCGCGTCAAACCGGCCGCCGCCGCCGCTGCATCCTTCAATCAAAATATCAGGATATTTCTGCACGAGGCGCTCCAGAAAATCATAGAGCCCCAGCACATAGTCATACATCACTTTCCCCTGCTCTTTCGTACCACAGGAATAGATATCTGCAAGCGCTCTGTTCATATCCCATTTTACATATTCGATGTTGCCTTTATCTAAGATATTACAAATCTGTTCAAAAATAGCATCCACAACTTCCTTCCTTGAAAAATCAAGGACGAGCTGATTACGCGCCCGAATCGGATTACGCCCTGGAATCCGCATTGCCCAATCCGGATGACGCTGGAATAACCCACTGTCTTCATTCACAGACTCTGGTTCAATCCAGATTCCGAACTTCACCCCAAGTCCGTTAATCCTCTCAATCAGGCTTTCCAATGATTCCCCTAACTTTTTCTCGTTCACATACCAGTCTCCCAGTCCGCTGTTATCATCATCCCGCTTGCCAAACCATCCGTCATCCATTACCAACATTTCAATACCCAGCTCTGACGCCTGCTTTGCCAGTTCATAGATGGTCTCGCCGTCAAAATCAAAGTAAGAAGCTTCCCAACTGTTAATCAAAACCGGCCTGATGGCATCTCTGTATTTTCCGCGGCAAAGATGTGTCCGAAAACAAGTATGTAGATTTTGAGAAAGTTTCGCCAATCCATTCTGACTGTAGGTCATAGTAACCTCTGGGGCATAAAACTCCTCTCCCTGTTCTAATGGATATGAAAATCCTTCTTCCTGTAAGCCTAACTGAATACGGGTCTGGTCAAACTGATCCTGCTCAACCTCCCCCTTAAAACCTCCACTGTATAAAAATGACAGTGCATAGCAGGCACCTGCGTCCTCAGATGTCTCCCTGTCTGCCAGTATCATCAGCGGATTATACTGATGACTGGACGTTCCGCGCCTGCTTCCTATAATATGAGAACCATGCATGACCGGCACTCTCTGGAAATTCCGTTCCATCGCATGTCTTCCATAAAAGCTGATAAAATCAAATTCTCCCTGTAGGAAATCCAGACATGCAGACTGTATTTTTTCCAGATACACCTTGTCTTTCCCGTTGTTTACTACACGCGCACTCCGCGTAATCACATCATATTCCGGCAGTACTCCATACAACAGATATACTGAAATCTTTGTCACCGGGTCCTGCATATGAATTTCCAGCGTCTGCGCCTCTGTCTCGTCTGCATATACTGCCGGAAGTCCTTGAATACCATACTTCCCTTCTTTAATTTCATATCCTTGAAACCGGAGATCGCAGCTCACAGAACCGTCCATATTTTTCACAGCAAACACATGGCTCCTGTAGTCTCCGTTTCCCAGACATGGAAATTCCTGCGGCAGAACGTCCAGCGAATACGTCCGGTCACTGCCCACATCATAAGGATTGCCAGAAAAGCCCCTGTCTGCATAAGTCAGCAGATAGTCCATACATCCTTTTGCCTTCCTGCCATAGTACAAATGCAAAAGAAACCCAAAGGGATCGACCTGCATTTGATACGTTGAATCTTTTGTGTGCAGTGTAAAAGTCTTTCTTGCTTTGTCAAAAATAATACTCATCTTCTTATTCTCCTTTTCTCACATTGCACCTGAGGAGCTGTCATGAAATAACTTATGCACCTGTGTACTGACAAGTCATTTTTCGTCAGTTCCTAATACAGCGTATATCAAGTCTCCAAAATATAAAATGTTACATATGGGCCATCCGGTGTCCAGTCAAAATCCCTGCCCCTTATAAAGCCAGACCGCCTGTGCTGCGCTTTGTCTGCACTTTAGCTAATGTTCAGTATAGCGCAAGTGAAAAACCTGTGCAATCACATTTCCGCATTTTTGTGAAAAATAGCAAATACAAGCTGCATTCTTTCCATAACACATAAACAGAATCACCAGTGTAACAACATTTACTATCTTATCAAAAAGCCTGCTTCCTGCAGCCTTTCCAGATACTATGGTATAACAGACAAAGCGGACTTGAAAAAGCCCGCTTTGCCATTTCCAATACTGTTTTGTCTGAGAACAGTAATCCTATTTTACCGCACCATTTACAACACCATTCAGAATCTGCTTCTGACAGATAATATAGAAAATCAGAATCGGCAGTAATGCCAGCAGATAAGATGCAAATGCCAAATTGTAGTTTGTACCGAACTGTGTCTGGAATGTAAGCTGTGCCAGAGGCAGTGTATTCATTCCGCTTCCCGACATAATTACGAGCGGTGTCATAACATCATTCCATGTACCCAATGCTGTAAGAACAGCAACCGTTGCATGCATAGGTTTCATAATCGGAAAAATAATGCTCCAATAGGTCCTGAAGGTGCTTGCCCCATCCACACGTGCCGCTTCCTCAAGGGCTACCGGGATATTTACCAGATATCCGGAATATAACAGCACATTCATCGGCATATAGAATACCACATAACAGAGGATAACACCAACTAAGTTGTCAATTCCCATCTGTGCCGTCTGCTTTACCAGAGGCATCATCAGGATTGCAAATGGTACGAACATACCACTTACGATATATAAGTATGAAAAATTGTAAAATTTATTTTTTGCTTTATTTCTTCCAACTGCATATCCAATCATGGAGTGAAGCAGGATAGAAATTACCACTGTAATCACAGTAATCAAAAAGCTGTTAAACAGGGAATGCCAAAAGTCCGTCACGCGCATTGCCTCCGCAAAATTTGCAAGGCTCCAGCTCTTTGGCAGGGACAAAATCCCGGAAATGCTGTTTGTCATTTCACTGGGCTGCTTAAATGCGATAACAATCGTCATATAGAGCGGAAAAGCTACGGTGATCAGTCCGATAATCAGCAGAATCGTAATAGGCCAGTTTACTCTCTCATTTACTTTCTCTTTCATTATAACTGCTCCTCCCTCTTACTTGTAAATGTCATCTGTGCTACAGAAATCACTACAATCATGATAAAGAAGACAACTGCGTTGGCACTCTGGAATCCAAACTGTCCGCCTGACATACCATTGTTATAAATCAGGTAGGAGATAGACTCTGTACTCTGTGCCGGGCCTCCCTTCGTCAATGCCATGATCTGGTCAAATACCATCAGGAAATTCTTCATACACAACACCATGTTGATACTGAAGAATGGAAGGATAAGCGGGAAGGTCAGATTTTTAAACTGTGACCATCCTGTCGCTCCGTCGATAGAGCCTGCTTCGTATACATCCTCCGGCACGGTCTGAAGTCCGGAGATATAGATAATCGTATTCATTGCGATAGACTGCCATGCACATACAACCATAATGGCAACCCATGCCCATTTTGTACTTGCCAGCATACTGGTTCCTTCTCCGCCCATCATCTGTACGACTGCCGGAAGAATGTATGTAAAGAAATAGTTGAAGATGTAGCCGACTACCAACGCGCCCAGGATATTCGGGATAAAATACAGTCCACGCAGCGCACTCTTAAATTTAATCTTGCTGTTCAATCCCAAAGCAAGGAGCAGACTGATTACATTTACCACGATAGTAGAAACAAAAGCTAGCTTAAATGTAAACCAGTAAGATCTGCCTACACGCCCGTCCTGGAACAAATCAATATAGTTACGCAGTCCAACCCAGTCATAGGTACCATATCCCTTAAAGTTTGTAAAACTGTAGATTGCACCCTTAATCAAAGGCAATGTATTAAACAAGAAGAACAAAATGAGGATCGGTACTGTCATCAACAAAAATGTTCGTTCTCTGTCATTCGATTTTTTCATTTTCTTCCCACTCCTTTCCGATTACTCATTTCCATGTGCCGCTTCATATTCCTCTACCAGACGGATAATGTCACGGTTGTAACGCAGCCAGTCCGTATCAAATTTCTTAAGAAATTCATCCACATCCTGATTGATCAGGAAAGTCTGAATCTGTGCATCCACTGCCATCTCGGAAGGATAGTAGTGATTTTGATAATCAGACATGATACCTTCTTCGATATACTCTGTCATACCATCCACTTCACTTGCCAGTTCAAAGCTCTCATCTTTACAAGGTACTGCATTCTGGTCATCCAGATACATCTGGACATTGTCATGTTCCAGAAGGAAGTCAATGACTTCATAAGCTGCTTCTTTATTTTTACACTCAGATGTCACACAGAACTGAAGGTCCACACCAGAGTTCAGCACATTGCCGCCCTTTTCATCACTTCCCGGCATAACAAAGGAATCAATGTTCATATCCGGATTTACAGATTTAATCTGTGGTACGGCATAACTACCGATGGTATACATTGCACATTCTCCATTCGCAAATGCAGTACATGCATCATTATATCCATAAGCAAACGGTCCTTCTTCTCCGTATTCCACCATTTCCAACATTTTCTCAGCAATCTCACGATACTCATCTGTAAAATTAGTTTCACCACGGTTCACCATCTTGCACACATCCGCAGGTGCCAAATCAACTGCCAGAGCATTCCATGGTGCCAGACAGGTCCATGTATCCTTGAAGCCAAAGTACAGAGGCAGGATACCTTCTGACTCAATCTCTGCACAAAGGTCCATGAACTCGCCCCATGTCTCCGGAATTTCCCATCCGTGCTCTTCAAACATGTCTCTGTTGTAGAGTACGCCTGCTGCATTTGCCACATAAGGAACACCGAATGTTCCTTCGGTCGGAACAAACTCCAGACTTTCCAGAATGTCCACATAGGATTGTTTGATGGTGCTTAATCCCTCATAATCGGAGATATCGGCAAGAATATCAGAATCCACGAAATAAGAGTAGTTGATATCTCCTCCGATTCCAAGAATATCCGGATAATTCTCACGGATAAACCGGGTCTTCAAAATTGTCATTGCATCATTCGGTGACTCGATTTTCAGAAGGATGTCATCATGCGTTGCATTAAACTCTTCTTCCAGCTGTTCAAATACACCGACAGCTTCCTGCTTGTACTGCACCAGCTCGATTACGGTCTTGCCATTGCTTTCGTCTGTGCCGCATGCACTAAGACACATCGCAACCAGCATGATGCTCACCAGGAGTACGCTTAATACTGCTTTTCTTTTTCTCATTGCTTCACTTTCTCCTTTCCCTTATAGAAACATCTGTGGTTTCTTTGATGAAAATATTATAACATCCCATTATGCGACTAATAAATGGCACTATTTTAGAGGTTTTATACCATTATGCGATTTTATTAAATTTTTATAAAAGTCATCTAGCATTTTGCTATATAGCAGTAAATAGAAACAAAATGATAAAAAATGCTCCTTTCCCAATACTTTCCCCTTGCATAATCTAAATCACAAGTGTATGATAGTTAAGATTCATTTTTGAAAAGTATACGCAAAATATGACCAAGCACTTACAGATGATTTTTTGCGCATAATGGCAACATTCTATAACAATACGGTTTCACCGGATTAGGGAGGTTATTATGCAAGAAGTAATTTTTTCTGTATTTCCAAATGAAAATTTTGTTGACCTGGGCTTGTATCAGTTTGGCTGGGAGCAGTGCAAGCCTTCCAACTCCTTCGGCCCGGCCGCCAGGAACCACTACCTGTTCCATTATGTCATTTCCGGAACCGGCACTCTGATGTCTGACGATTCCAAAGGCCATACCCGGAATTATCACATAAAAAGCGGACAGGGATTTATGATATTTCCCGGCCAGATCAATACATATGTCGCTGACCAGGATCTGCCATGGGAGTATACATGGGTGGAGTTTGACGGATTAAGGGCAAAAGGCGCAGTAGAATCCGCCGGTCTCTCCATGGACCAGCCTATCTATCATGCACGTTCCAAGGATCTTCGTGAAGAGATGATGAAAGAGATGTTGTATCTTGTAGAGCATAAAGATATGCCCCCTCTCCATCTCATCGGTCATGTATATCTGTTCATTGACTTTTTGACACGCTCCGCCATCCACATGACCGATTCAAAGGGAGGAAGTCTCAGGAATTTTTACATCAAGGAAGCCCTGACATTTTTGGAGCAAAACTTTCAGAATGATATCTCTGTTGAGGATATTGCTGCCACCTGCGGACTGAACCGCAGTTATTTCGGGAAAATTTTTAAAGAAGAATTGGGGAAATCTCCCCAGGAATTTTTGTTGAGTTACCGGATGATTAAGGCTGCCGAACTGCTGAAACTGACGCAGTTATCCATCGGAGACATTTCCAACGCAGTAGGATATTCCAATCA
The DNA here is from genome assembly GCA_947564305.1 of uncultured Lachnospiraceae bacterium. Next base: position 45,421 of record CANOBT010000022.1, read on the forward strand.
GCTTCACTTCTCACGTGCCTTTAAAAATATGTATGGATTGTCCCCAAGAGAGTGGCGGAACCGGAATCGAATATTGGCTTAGAATAAGGTGATACATTACAATCCATGTCCCTATGAGTACAAACAGCGATGCTTCTATATTTTAAAATAGAAGCACCGCTGTTTTTATTGATACCCACAGGGTATATGTTCATCGATTTATGACTGTGTATCTTCGTTCCTGTTTTTCAGAACCAGCAAAACTGCAATCATCAGCACCACTCCAATAGGAAGTGCAATCACAGGAGTCTTCACAAATCCGGCGATAATATAGGTCACAAATGAAACCGCCGCCACGGTAACTGCATATGGAAGCTGAGTAGAAACATGGTTCACATGGTTACACTGGGCGCCTGCGGATGCCATAATTGTAGTATCCGAAATCGGAGAACAGTGGTCGCCGCATACCGCGCCTGCCATACATGCAGAAATAGACATAATCATCATCGTCTCATTTGTCCCCGAAAATACATTGACAACAATCGGAATTAAAATGCCGAAAGTTCCCCAGGAAGTTCCGGTTGCAAATGCCAGGAAGCATCCTACCAGGAAGATGATTGCCGGAAGCAGGTTCATCAGTCCATCGGCGCTGTTTTGAACCACGCCTGCCACGAACACATCCGCCCCAAGGCTGTCTGTCATTGATTTCAGTGTCCACGCCAGAGTCAGGATAAGAATCGGGGAAACCATCGCTTTAAACCCTTCCGGGATACATGCCATAGATTCGCTGAATTTTAATACTTTTCTCACTCCATAGAAGATAATGGTAATGATAAATGCGAAAAAGCTTCCCAGCATCAGTCCTACGGAGGCATCACTGTTTGAGAATGCTGTCACAAAGCTTTCCCCGCTGAAGAACCCGCCTGTATAAATCATGCCGATTACACAACAGACAATCAGAACGGCAATTGGGAAAATCAAGTCAATAACAGCACCCTTTGTATTCTCTGCATCCTCTTTTGCATCTGCAAAAGGTCTGTCCGGCGTTGTATATAAGTCCCCTTTCAGCGCATTGAGCTCATGCTTTTTCATGAGACCATAATCCGCATTCAACGTCACTAATCCTACCATCATAACAAGGGTAAGCAGGGCGTAAAAGTTGTAAGGAATGGCACGGATAAAAATAGATAGTCCATCTTCCCCCTCTACGAATCCAGTTACTGCCGCCGCCCAGGAAGAAATCGGAGCGATAATACACACCGGCGCTGCCGTAGCATCTATCAGATAAGCCAGCTTTGCACGGGAGATATTGTGCTTGTCCGTAACCGGACGCATAACACTTCCTACTGTCAGACAGTTAAAATAATCATCAATAAAAATCAGCACGCCCAGAAGTACCGTCGCGAGCTGTGCACCCGCACGGCTTTTGATATGCTCGCTGGCCCAGCGCCCGAATGCCGCAGAACCACCTGCCTGATTCATCATGCAGACCAAAATACCCAAAATAACCAAAAATACCAGAATCCCTACGTTATACGCATCAGACAGAGAGCCAATGATTCCATCCTGAAACACATGGGTAATCGTCCGCTCAAATGTAAACCCGGAATAGAATACCCCGCCTATCAATATCCCTATAAACAGGGAACTATAGACTTCCTTTGTAATCAGCGCCAATACAATTGCCACCACCGGCGGAATCAGTGACCAAACGGACGCATACATGACCGGTACATACTCTTCAGCTTCCTCCGCTGCAAATGCCAGCATCGGACAGCACATCACCAGCAGCATTGCCGTAGAAAAAGCCCATATCATCTTGTGTTTTGCTTTTTTCATCTCATATCCTCTTTTCTGTTTTTCTTTGTTCCTTCCTTACTTCGAAAAAGTAAAAATGCCATGAATAACGTCTCTCGAAAACGCATTCATGGCATAGTTTTTATAACCTATTCTCTACATATCCCGTGATAGCGCTCCACTGATGTGACAGTCCACAGCATATTCTGCTGCAGCCCAGCAACCGTATCACAGGGGAAGATACCGTTCCTTCGGCGGTCTACCCTTTCCCTTATGCAGCGGGCTTACTGTTCATCCTGTGACTGAACCTTCCGCCATTCCCCTTGAGCACTGCATGGTACTGATGAATCCCGCACCTCTATCAAATCCATTATTCATACAATATGTTGTATCACTTCTCACAGTATATGTCAAGAAATAAAAAATCTTTTCAGATATTTCCATTCTCTTTTTTCACATCTTCTCTAAGCATCCTGAACACATGAAGAAGTTCCTTTTGGTTCTCCAGACCCAGTTTCTTCACAATCCTTCCCTTTTGATTTGCAATCGTTTTTGGCGAAGACTGCAGATGATTTTCTTTTCCCATCATAATCTCAAACACAGCCCTCTCTGCCTCTGAAAGACAGGATAGCGCCGATGAGGCAATCAGATACTCCTGCGGCGTACTGCCTGCGGCAGTCGTCCGGATATCTTCCACTAATAATGACAACTGGTTTTTGAATATGTAACCGGATGCAAATGCCTCCTTCGCTGCTTTTAAAATCATATCCGGCGTATTAGAGGCTGTAAGAATCAAAACTTTTGCGTCCGTGCGAATCCTGATTTCTCTGGAAAGCAGGACTCCATCCATAGATGACGTTCCAAGGTTCAAATCCATCAGCACGATATCCGGCTGTTCCTCAAGCACCTTTTGGAAAGCTTCCTTTTTATCCGGGCAGTGACCAACAACTTCAATATCTTTATGCTTTTTCAGAAGTTTCTGGATTAAAAACGCAAAATCCATGTCATCTTCCACTATCAATATTTTTATTATTTCTTTCATGACTTACCCGCTCCCCTGTATCTCCGGGGTAAATATAACGTAAACTCTGTTCCATGCTTTTCTTCATCCGTAGAACTCTTCACTTCCATGTAACCATTGTGCTGCTTAATCACAGCCCGACAATAGACAAGCCCCAGACCGAAATGAGAGTAATCCGAATGTCCCGTATAATATAATTCAAAAATATGCTCCAACTTATCCTCCGGAATCCCACGCCCGGTATCTGATACCCGAATCAAAGCAAGTTCTCTTCGCACCATTCGAAAAGTATATGTAAGGATTCCACTTTCCCCCATAGCATCCAGTGCATTCGACGTCAGGTTACACAACACCTCCTTCATATGATAGAGGTCACAATACAGACCGGAAACACCTTGTTCTACGTCAAACCTCACAGTTCCCTTCCATCCTCCGGCAGCTTCTGCCGCAACTGCTTCAAAGAGAGTCCGTATCTCTACATACTCCGGCTCAATATGCAGTTCTCCGGAACACCGGTTGCTTCGCTGTACAAAATCGTCTATATGTGTAATCGAGCGTTCCATAATATCCAATTCGTCAGCCGCCTCCGGAATATCCAGCTCACGTATCAACCGTGCGCCCAATCGCAGCTTTGCAGTTTCATTTTTCAACATGTGGATAATATACCGAACGTCCTCCGGGAACTGGTCTTCTTCCTCCCACCAGTCAAAATGCTGCCTGTTAAGCCGCAATCCCCAGATTCCTTTATTGAAAAGAAGATACAAATAATAGATACACAGACCTAATATAATCAGTGCATTTCCCTGCCAGAGCTTGTAGAACTTTTCTAATTTCAGCATATGTACGAGGAATATCATGATCAGCCAATACCAGAGCGGTAAAAGGACAAATAACGATATCTGCTTATGTTGGTGGAATTGAACGCTGTTCCTTGTCCTGATCAGTGCAGCCACAATCAATGCCGTCATAATCAAACCATACACCAGGTTATAAACCGCTACGATTATAAATGCTTCCTGATTGATACTCACGACAATCCTCGTCTGACTCCATGGATATATCGCGCTGAAAATGACTGCCGGCAAAAATACAATATACTTCAGGACATGGAATAGTCGTGGTCTGTCTCTGTCAATACGGCAAAAATATAAACCGCAAACCACCCCACAGGGTATCGCCAGATAATAGATGATTGCTGTCAAAATGGAATACACCAGCTCGTCCAACTGGTACCATACTCCAAGAAACTGTATCTGCTTCCCCGCAAAGAACCCACTATAATAGAGGTATTCTTTCAGTACACCAATGCTCAACAAAAAACCCGTGATGAAGCACCACTGGTTGACCTTGTTCTTTCGACTGGAGAGCAAGACCGTCAGATACAATCCCCATATCAGCAATGTAAAAAGAAGTAAATAAGTTACCGGCAATCCCTGTCTTAGCATATACAATACCCCCAATGCCGGACAAAACAAAAAAAGCTTTCATGCATAAAAGCCTCACACCAGACATGTGTAAAGCACTTATCCATCCCTCCGTTCACAGAGTAGCTTTGTACCCAGGCAGTACAAAACCCTCTTCTACATCTTCTTAACACTATACCCAAAAAGATAAATTGTCAATAGCCCAAATTCCCATTTTTTGTGGGAATTTGGGCTATTTGTGAATACCTTTATTGATGAATTAATCTCTCCACTTCTTCCTTTTCCGGCATCGCGCGGATGGCGCCTTTTCTTGTCGTAACAATCGCAGCAGCAGCATTTGCAAAGGTGAGCATCTCTGCCAACTGTTCCTCTGTCAGATTTTCAAAATCATGCTCCAATATGTAGTTCAAAGAGCTTCCACAGAAGGTATCCCCTGCCCCTGTTGTTTCGATGGTTTCACACTTGAAGCCGCCTCGCTCCACACGCATTCCTTTGTAATATGCACGGCTGCCGTCTTTTCCCATGGTCAAAAGGATTAACGGAATCTGATATTTCTCCTGCAAATAACGAATTCCTTCGTCATAGTCTTCCTTACCTGATACAAACTGAATCTCATTATCTGAAATCTTCAAAATATCGCAAAATTGGAAGCCATACTCCATCTGTTCCTTAGCCAGCTCCAAAGAACTCCAAAGCGGCGGACGCAGGTTCGGGTCAAAGGAAATCAAAAGGCCCTTATCCTTTGCTGCCTTAATTGCCTTTTTTGTTGCCTCACGCACACTGTCGTGAGTCATAGAAAGTGTTCCGAAATGGAACAGTCTGGACTCTGCCAAAAACTCTGGGTTCACTTCCTCTGCCGTAAGCATCATATCCGCTCCCGGATTGCGGTAGAAGGAAAATTCCCTGTCTCCATCCGGAAATGTATGTACAAATGCCAATGTTGTATTTACCTGTTCATCCACCAGCAGGTTTGAAGTATCAATACCTACATCATCCAAAGTTCCCCGAAGCAGGACGCCAAACTGGTCTTTTCCTACCTTTCCAAGAAATGCCGTTTTCTTTCCCATCTTATTTAAAAGCGCCAGTACATTACAGGGAGCTCCGCCCGGACATGCCTCAAACATACCGTTCCCCTGCTCACTCTCGCCGCTCATCGTAAAATCAATCAAAAGTTCCCCCATTGCAATCACATCATATTTTTTTCCCATTCATCTGTTCTCCTTTCACAAGCCCCCGTCAGTGCTGCCACCTCATACAAAGAACCTGCCACCGGCAGCTTCTTCCGCATACTATGGTATTTAGAAGCAGGGCTGTATGAATATCACAGCCCTCTTTCTATCTTGAGGTATAAGATAAGTATAACGGATTTTTCGGTGAAATACAAGAGTTATGATGCGCTTGCGGGAATCCGCAGTACCTGGCCGATGCTGAGCGCGTCGCTGGTAAGGCCGTTCAGGCTCTTAATGGCATCTACTGTCGTTCCAAATCTTCGCGAAAGGACCCACAAGGTGTCTCCCGAACGAACCGTGTATTCAAAATACGACGGCGATGAGGTTGTTGTCGTCGGAATTTTCAAAACCTGACCCACATGCAATACGTCGGTAGTCAATCCATTCAGATTTTTGATTGCATCTACTGTGGTATTGTATCTCTGAGAAATCAGCCACAGAGTATCCCCTAAACGGACGGTATACTCAATGTATGGCGACGGTGCATCTGTGGTGGCCGGGATTTTGAGCACCTGCCCAATATTCAGCAGATTACTTGTCAAACCATTCAGGCTTTTAATGGCATCTACTGTCGTTTTGTATCTCTGGGAAATCAGCCACAGGGTATCTCCGGGCTGAACAACATATTCTATATAGCTGGTGTCTGGTCCTGGTTCCGGCATGGGAACATTATCACCAATTCCCAGGTACACATTATAAAGCGCCCTCCAGGTATCCGTTCCTACAATTCCATCCGGGTCTAATCCCCTCATTTTCTGGAATGCAATGACAGCCTGCTGTGTTCCGCTGCCGAAAATCCCGTCCTGGGATACACTTGGAATCGTGGGGTAGAATTCAGAAGCCATGTTCAAAAGATATTGCAGCGTAATCACGTCTGCCCCTCGCGAGCCCTGCCTTAACACTGAACTCGGAGGAACGGTTCCGATTCCCAAAGTCGTACCCTCACTGTTCAGCTCCGCCAGTCTTGCCACAGCAGTATAAATACTGGAAATTTTATACCAGGTAGATTTCCCCACGATACCATCCGCCGTCAGATTGAAGACGCTCTGAAATTTGGTGACCGCAGCATTGGTACTGCTGCCAAACACCCCTGCCTCATCGGTAATGGCAGGAATCGCAGGATAATTTCTCCGAATCCGGTTCAGGTAGGTCTGAATTGTCTGTACATCAAGCCCCCTGCTGCCAACCCGAAGGGGAGCGCCCGGATAAGAGGTCACAACACCGGTAATAATATCTGTTTCCGCAATTTCTATATCATTTGGATAGTAGGTACGCAGAATCTGCAATGGATTTCTCCCTTGGTTTGCCAGGCTGACCGTCCCCCACTGTGACATTCCGGAACAGGTTACAGTAGTTCCATTGCAAAAAGATGTAAAATATGGGACATTCTGTCCCTGTCTGCGTACATATTGATTAAAGATTTCATCCACAATCCTGCTGATGGATGCGTAGATTGTCCGCCCATGCACATAAGCCTGGTCATAAGCTGTGCTGTTTGTAATATCAAAATTATAGCCGCGGCTTCGATACCCCGAAACCATCAGTCATTCGTGGTTGAGTAAAAAAATTATCAAGGTTAATTTTGAATTGAACAACGATTCTATCCTTTGTAACATTTATTCGATTAACCAGACGATCAACCAAAACTCTCTTTGTAGGAGTATCAGCACTTAGGAACACATCTTGCCAGGTAGGAATCTTCTCACGGAGATCTGTCCATTCGCTCATAGTAACAGAAGCATTTTTTAATTCCACCTCTTTCTGACGAATGATTTCTTCTTGATTTTCTGCCTGTTGCTTATGTTTATTGATGATTGCTACCAACTGCTCCAATGAAAGAGGATAATCACCAGTGATTGCATTTGCTATATTATCTTCCAGCACATCAATCTTTTTTCTGATATTAGCAAGTTCCTGTTTTTCCTTTTTCAGTTCGTTTTCCTTTGCCTTTTTATCCTTGCTTTGATTATACTCTATTTCCTGAAAAATATCTTCATTCTCTTGTAATTTTCCAATGTATTTTGCCAAAGCGTCAAATACAATAGGTTCAATCTTATCTGCTCTATATTGTTTTGATTTGTCATGTGGGACACCTTGCCATGCTGTCTGACATTTATAAATTGGGGTTTTACTTGCTCTTTTTTCTCCAGTATCTTTAATTGTCCAGTAGCTGTATTTGCTCCCATTTACCATTTTGCATCCACAATATCCACAGTGGCAAACATCCACCAGTGCCAACATACCATCATTTCTCTTGATAACATTCACATCCTTATGTTCTAACTTCTTGATATATTTGTCACTCCTCTGTTTTCTTCTATCTTGTGTACGATTCCATGTGTCACTGTCAATAATCATTATATCTTCGTTTGGTTCAGATGATGTAATCCATTCCTCACTGTCAAGTCTGTGATATTTGCCATTAACACGTTCTCTTCGCTTATATGCTGTATGCCCCGCATAGATTGGATTGGTGAGAATGCTTGTGATTGTTCCACTTTTCCATACATCTTTGGGTGCCATACTTTTATATCTGTCATGCTCATTCAGTATGCGTGCTATTTTCTGTGAACCAAATTCTTTATTAAGTGAAAGGTCATAGATATATTTTACAACCTCTGCCTGTTCAGAAATAATGACCAAATGGTGTAATGCTCTTCCATGTTTGCTGATTTCACCAGACAACACCAGTTCATAACCAAAAGGGGCAGCACCACCCATGAACTTTCCTTTTTGTACAAGTTTCTGTGCTGTATCTTTTACTCTTGCCCCTGTGTCAGCACTGCTTTTCTCTGCATTTCCATACCTTAACGCCAACACCATCTGTCCCATTATATCATTACTGCCAGGGGAAATGCAGTCATCTTTGACGGTGTATATATCGACACCATTCATTTTTAAATCCATGATATACTTGCCGATTTCCCATAATCTTCGCCCAATTCTGTCATCCTTGTATGCTACAAGAATATCATACTCCCCATTCTGTGCATCCTTTAATGCTTCTTGAAGAATACTTCTGTCTGCCACTGAATTTTTATAACCACTGTTGCTACCTTCAAAATATTCTTTTGTATCCAGTAACCAATCTTCGTGACGTTCAATGTATTCTTTTACAATCTGTCTCTGAATTGACAAATCTCCATCTGCTTCTAATTGCTGATTAGAACTTACTCTCAAAAGCATTCGTACTCTTTTCATTATTTACCTCCTTTTTGTGTGGATAGCAGGGGGAAGATTCCCCCCTGCTGTTATGATAGTTTTTGAAGATATTCGTATAAAACAGTTGTCAGAACTTTTCTGACTTCACGTTTTGCCGCTTCGTCTTCTGCTGACTGCTCAGGAACTTCTAAAACTACTTCCATTCCGTCATTTGCAGTTTCGTATTGCACTATGTAGCTGTTACACATTGCATTACCCTCAATAGTTTCATTCTTTACGATTGTATGATTTTGCATACAATCATATTCATTGACAAATTTTTGCATGGCTATTACCTCCTTGGCTAAAAATTTGTCCTCCTAACACATAAA
>CANOBT010000023.1 GCA_947564305.1 uncultured Lachnospiraceae bacterium
TAGAAATTTTCAAGGATTGTTGTCTATTGTTTAGTTATCAAGGTTCTTTGCTGTTGTTCTCGCTGACAGCTCAATTACTTTACCACATCACCATCAGTTTGTCAAGAACTTTTTTCAAGTTTTTTTTATTTTTCAAATCACTTGAAAATCTTTTATTTTTGCTTACCCTTTCGAGTCAGCCAAAATAGGTTACCACACTTCTGCTTGATTTGTCAAGAACTTTTTCAAAGTTTTTTCAGAAAATATAGTAAACGGAGAAGGAGGGATTTGAACCCTCGCGCCGCTATCAACGACCTACTCCCTTTCCAGGGGAGCCCCTTCGGCCAGCTTGGGTACTTCTCCAAAATGTCCGTCATTTAATATACACGATTCTTCCACATTTGTCCAGTACTTTTTTCATTTATTTTACAATTTCTTTTATTTTTTTTATTTTAGGGCTTAAAACGGGCCACCAGCAATGCTGATAGCCCATAAATAGATACAAGATTTCTTAAATTTATACATCGAAAAGTACCTTATGGCATCCCAAATTCTTTCGGTTTTTCTATCCCCTCCGGCTTTTCATCGATTCTCTGAATCATAACAAATGCAGTTGCACCAAAAAATGCACAGGCTACAACCGTAACAGCAAGTCGAATAAATGCCGTACACATCCACGCAAGTGCTCCCGTCTCTGTAAGAATCAGTGAGGTCATATTGGCTGTAATGTGCAGCAAAACCGCGGCCTTGAGAGAACCATATTTTTCATAAACATATGCCAGAAGCAGCCCCAACCCAACTGCATAGAGAAGTTGAACCAGATTGCCATGGGTAAAACCAAACAATAATGAGATGCTTACAGCAGCCGGTAAAAATCCCATCATCTCCCGGCAACGTTTAAAGAGGAGTCCTCTGAAAATTAATTCCTCTGAAATGGGGATAATAATTCCCAGACAAATCACCTGAACAGGAAATGGCGGAGAGTAAAAGGTCGCTGATGCGTTTTGATACCCCTCACTCACAAATGCCAGGTTTGACATCACAATCAAAAGATTGCCTCCTACGCAGACTGCAATCCCCAATATCACGGTCCAAATATATTTCTGCAGTGGCGCCTTTTTATTGATTGGAAGGTGCAGTATAACCTCTAATTTTCTATCTCTGTGAAATAGCATCGCCATAACCGGAATCGTACACAATGCAGCAATCGCAAGCATCTGAACCTGGTACTGTGCTGCCGTTTCCAACATCGTAGACTGCATCTGCATCGCTGCCTTGCTGATTTCTTCATTGGTCATAGAATCTTTCCAGGCCACAGACTGGATCATCTCGGGCATAGAAAAAACAACCATTACCAGGGCGGCAACCATGGCTGCCGCCCATTCAATTCCCCAATATAAAAGAAACGGCCCGAACAGATGCCAGAATTTGTTTTTTCTCGGAGTGCTATTCATCCTTCCATCTCCTCACTTTCTCCTGCAGCCATATCCTGATTGCTTCCTCGTTTCCTTCCAAAGCGCCTTGTGCCATCTCTGGTTTTCCACCGCCCCTGCCTGCAAAAGCAGCATTCATATCTTTTGACAGTTTCCGCATATCCAGATATTTACTTCCAATTACATAGCGATACCCCTGCTCGGTATTTCCACTGAATACAGCACACAATTCATGTCCTCTTTCCAACACCAGATTCATCAGGAGTCTAGGGCTTTCGCCTTCCAGTGTCGGCTCAAACAGGCATACCACATCCCCCTGACCATCTGTTTCTCTGGCTTTGTACTGTAACATTTCTTTCTGCTGCTCCGCCAACCGCTGCTTAAGTTGTCCACATTCCTCCCTTACATGGTCCACCGACTCTGCCACCTCATCCTCCTTGGCACAAAGAGCCGCACAGATATGCTTCACAGAAGCAGACTTCTTACTATAATCCGCAAGAGCCCGAAATCCGCAGAGCATTGTAACCCGTACACCACCCTTATAGCGCTGTACGTTGGTCAGCTTAATGATACCTATTTCCCCGGTTCGCTTTACATGAGGTGCACAGCATGCACACACATCATATCCCGGAATTGTCACGATACGTACCTGTCCCTCAATCTCTATCTTGCTGCGATAATCTAATGTCAAGAGCTCCTCTTTCGTGGGATAGGTAACTTGGACTTCTAAATTGTTTACTACTGCTTCATTTGCCTTGTATTCGATTTCCTGCAATTGTGCTTTCGTAATTTCACCACTGAAATCCATGGTACAATCTTCACTGCCCAGATGGAATCCCACATTGTTATAACCGAACGTTCTGTGTACAAGCCCAGACACAATATGCTCCCCGGTGTGCTGCTGCATTTTCATAAAGCGAGCATTCCAGTCAATACTACCGGCCACAGGGCTCCCCACCGGAATGGGCTTATCTGTAACATGCCAAATCTTTCCATCGGATTCCTGCACGTCCGCAATCCGGATTTTATCAGAATCCAACTCCAACCACCCTGTATCCGAATATTGCCCGCCTCCCTCTGGAAAGAAGGCTGTCCGATCAAGAATTACACGATATTGCTCTCCATCTGAAACACATGACTCCACCCGTGCACAGAATGTCTGCATATGACTGTCCTGATAAAATAATTTTTCTGTCATTCCCCTGGTCTACATCCTTTCCGGCGCCTCAAATCCAAGAAGGTCTATACAAGTCTCCAACACCTGCTTTGTCAGCTTCAAAAGTGCAATATATCCCGCTTTTTTCTCTGCATCTTCCTCAGCTAATATCCTTGTTTCATGATAAAATTTATTAAACGCATTTGCTACATCATAGATATAAGCACAAATTTTATGCGGTGCGATTTCCTCATATACAGTGTCTATCATCTCGTTAAATTTTGCTGTCTCCAGCATGAGTGCCTTCTCGCACTCTTTGCACGCCTCCTGGATAAGAAGCCCCTCTGTATGATTTCCGCTTTCTTCATATTTATTGAGAATGGATTTGATACGGACAATCGTATATAAAATATATGGTCCTGTATTTCCTTCAAAAGAAGTAAACCTGTCCACATCAAATATATAATCTTTAGATGCCTGGTTGGACAAATCTCCATACTTGACAGCGGCAAGTCCTACGATTTTCGCCGTTTCCTCCGCTTCCTCTGTCTCCACAGTCCGGTTGTCCATAATCTTTTTGAGCATCTCCTCTTCAATCTCACGGAGCAGATTTTCCAGCCGCATGACGCCGCCTTCCCGTGTCTTAAAAGGCTTTCCGTCTTTTCCATTCATGGTGCCGAATCCCAGGAACTTTAATTCCAACTCCGGCCGCACAATCCCTGTTTTCTTCGCACAGCGGAATACTTGTACAAAATGGAGTTCCTGCCGCTTATCCACTACATAGATAATCTTGTCAGGAGAATACAGTTTTTCCCGTTCTACCAAAGTAGCAAGGTCTGTTGTATCATACAAAGCGGCCCCGTCTGATTTCAGAATCATACAAGGCGGCACTGCCTTATTATCGTTCTCCTCCGCCACATCCACAACCAGGGCGCCTTCATCATAATGTGCAAACCCTTTTTCCTTCAGCATTTCCACCATTTCCGGAATATATTTCTGTACGTCTGCCTCCCCTTTCCAAAGGTCAAAATCCACCTTGAGGACTCCATAGTTCTTTTTCAAGTCTGCCACAGAAACGTTCATAATATGCTGCCAGATTGCACGGTACCCCCTGTGTCCGCTCTGCAGAAGATAGGTTGCGTGTAATGCTTTTTCCCGATATTCTTCATGCTCCTTTGCATAGGCACTGGCAGTAGGATAGATTTCTTCCAGTTCCCCGATTGTAAATGGCGCTTCCTTTGGATACTCTCCGGCAAACTCTTCATCAAAATAAGGCAATTCTGGCTTACGCGCCTCCAATTCCGTAATAATCAATCCCATCTGGTATCCCCAGTCTCCCAAATGGATATCTCCAATCACCTTGTTTCCTTTGTATCGAATAATCCGTTTTACACTCTCTCCAATGATTGCAGAACGCAGATGCCCTACATGTAATGGCTTCGCCACATTCGGTCCGCCATAATCAATCATAATCGTTTGAGGTTCTTTCTCCCTCTCTACTCCCAGATTCTCTGCCTGGGCCATCTCATTTAAAAATCCAGCCACAAACACCGGATTCACTTTCAGATTAATAAAACCTGGACGTACCGCTTCTGCCGAACACAGACATTCACTCCCCTGCAGATGCGCAACAACATCCTCCGCAATCATAAGCGGCGCCTTTTTGTATGTCTTCGCAGCCGCCATCGCTCCGTTACACTGATATTCACACAAGTCCGGCCGGTTCGATAAGGTCACCTTTGCATAGGCCGCATCATAACCTGCTGTCTGAAACGCCTGTTCCATCTCCACTGTTATAAGATTCAGCAATGTCTTCACGTTATTCACTCTCCATATTTTTTCTCTTTTCTTTTGCCATTTTATCACCTATAATGATTTCTAGCAAGTATTCCGCAAAAGAAAGATTCTTAAAGAAAGGACGTCATGATTCACGTTCCCTGGACGCGGACCATAACGAAAGGATTCTATTATGTTAAAAATTGGTTCTCATGTTGGGATGAGCGGCAAGGAAATGCTGCTGGGTTCTGCAAAGGAGGCTGTCTCTTATGGTGCAAATACATTTATGTTTTATACGGGTGCCCCGCAGAATACCAAAAGAAAAGATGTAGACGAGTTAAATATCGAACCGGCCTGGGTGTATATGAAAGAACACGGTATTGACGAGATTATCGTTCATGCTCCCTATATCATCAATCTGGGCAATTCCGTGAAGCCTGAGACCTTCCAGCTTGGAGTCGAATTTCTGGAAAAGGAGCTACAGCGCACCATTGCCTGTGGAAGCCATCTTCTCATTCTTCATCCGGGTGCACATGTAGGAGCCGGCACAGAGGCAGGCATTGCTCAAATAGTCAAAGGTTTAAATGAGGTTCTGACTAAGGATACTGATTGTTGTATTGCATTGGAAACCATGGCCGGAAAAGGCTCTGAAATCGGACGTACATTTGAAGAACTGTCCCGCATCTATGAGGGAGTCACCTATAATGAAAAATTGCGTGTCTGTTTTGACACCTGCCACACAAGCGACAGTGGATATGATATCATTCACTATTTTGATGATGTCATGGAACAGTTTGATAGAACCTTAGGAAAAGAACAGATTGCAGTCTTTCATATTAATGACAGCAAGAACCTCCCCAGCGCCGCCAAGGACCGTCATGCCAACATCGGATTCGGAGAAATCGGGTTTGACGCGCTCTGTCAGATTGTCCATCATCCAGACTTTGAGCAGATACCAAAAATCCTGGAGACACCTTATGTCCCTGACACTGAAAATCCGAAGAAATCTTATGCACCTTATAAATATGAGATTGAAATGTTGAGAAAACAAAAATTTGACCCAGATTTGCTAGAAAAGATACGCCTGCAGTAAACCACGTTTCAAGGTATAAAAAAGACACGTCTGGGCGGGATCGAACCGCCGCACCTGCCTCCGGAGGGCAGTGCTCTATCCACTGAGCTACAGACGTGTATCACATGCGCTCAAGAAAATGTAGCAACATTCTCCTGAACGCATTTGTTATCGTAACATAAATTTCATCAAAAGTAAAGAGTGAATTTTTACTGTTTTCTAACAGTTTATATATTTCCTCATAGTCAGCCTTCTTGCCTTTCTTTCATAAATGTACGCATGATTACTTAAAATCTCTTCCTCTTCTACCTGTGTCTCGTTAATATCCATCACCATTGCATCCATCTCGTCCGGTTCCATTCCCTTTGATTCCGGCACCAACACCACCTCATGTATACTGCTGGGCAGCACATAATAGTCGTCATCCAAAATTTTCCCTGCCATATCAAGAACCTCCGGATAAGCGATACACGCAGCTCCCAGACTTCGAATTGGGTTTGACAGCACATACATGAAATCCCCATCTGACTCCTGTGCTTCCTCCAGAAGATTTTTCCTTCCTCCGGATGCGGAATGCAAAATCTCATCGACCGCCTGCTGCATGGTAAAGAGTTGCGCCGGAAGCAGCCTTTTCGCATTCTCACATGCCAGTGAAAAAAGCTCTTCTTTTTTCACATTCCAGCTTTCCAGATGCTGATTGCACACTGTCATTGTGGCTGTTCCCTGTTGGTTCACATCTAAAAGTGCATAAAACACAATACTCAAATCCAGTAGTTCCATGTGAGGGATATTTTCTAATAAGTCTTTGTTCTTCTCCGTATGGATTAGTTTAAATACAATCTTATCCCGAATCGACTCATAATGTTCAATCCTTGATGCATTCCAGGATTTATCACACCGGATGGTTTTATAAAAATTCAGGATATCCTCCACAATATCATCCATTGATTCCCCTTCCGAAAAACGCTCATAGAACTCTTCCAGATAAATCGTTGGTGAAATATTGATTCCGGGCGCCTCCAGGAGCATCCCCTTTTTTACTTTACCGTTATTTTTGACCGTCGTATACAGACTTGCCGTAACACCTCCCTCTAGTTTCCGATTCATTTTCTTTTCTATCGCGCATATAAATTCCTGATATTCCATTCTTCTCCTTTCTGCGCATCCATCTGAAATTAAAATGAGAAAGCTGACACTGAACATGTGTCTCAGAAATTGATTTGAAAAATATTTGGTGTTTCGATTATAATAGATTGGTGCAAAAAAAGCAACAACTTTTTATAGAAAATCACTAAATGAAACTCCCAAAAGAAAGAGGTAAATTGTATAGCCTCAATTTAAACAGATAAAAGGCAAAACAAAAGCATCCGGTTCTGTCAAAACAAGTTTCAACAAAAACCAGATGCTTGAAACGTCAAATATCATGCAGAAGTCTATATACATGCAGACATGTACTCTTGGCTCACTGCTTTACATAAATTTACAAATCTGTTTATACTCTGGACAGATATTCCCCTGTACGTGTATCAATCTTCAGTACATCTCCAGTCTCCACAAACAATGGCACCATAACCGTAGCACCAGTCTCAACTGTAGCAGGTTTCGTAGCACCCTGAGCGGTATCACCCTTGAATCCTGGTTCTGTCTCTGTGATTGCCAGTTCTACAAACAAAGGAGGTTCTACAGAAAATACATTTCCTTTGTGAGAACAAATTTTTACATTCTCATTCTCCTTCACAAACTTCAGCGCATCTCCAACCACCTCAGAATTCAATGCAATCTGGTCATAAGTCTCTACATCCATGAAATTGTACAAATCCCCATCCTGATACAGATACTGCATTTCCTTTCTGTCGATATGAGCCTTAGGGAACTTTTCAGTAGGACGGAATGTCTTCTCCACAACACCCCCACTGATGATATTTTTTAATTTGGTCCTGACGAATGCCGCACCTTTCCCCGGCTTTACATGCTGGAATTCCAAAATCTGATAGATATTTCCTTCAATCTCAACGGTAACACCATTTTTAAATTCTCCTGCTGCGATCATTTGTAATCCTCCTTCAATCGCGCGAACCCGCGCATAATTGTAACCATAAGCAGTCAACTGTCTATCATTCTATAATAGTTTCCTGGTTTTTTCAACCTTTTTTTGTCAAGCGACGCGTACTGCGCATATAAAAGTACAGCACAATCCTCTCCAGATAGCGTTTCAACACAATCTGTATCTCCTCTTTCGGATAGATTGGCTTCACAAGAATATTACGGATTCCAGTACGTTTTGCGCCCCAGACATCCGTAAATAGCTGGTCTCCTACAAAAATCGTATTCGTCTTGTCGGTCCCCATAATCTCCATCGCACGGATATAATTCTTCTTAGATGGCTTATGAGCATTGTAAATATAGTTCGTCCCGATTTCCGCATTAAATAACTTCACACGGAATTCTTGATTATTGGAAATGAGACACGTAGAAAATCCCATCGCATGCAATTGATAAAACAATTTTTTTGCCCTCTCATCCGCAGGCGCACCATGAGGAACCAGCGTGTTATCAATGTCAAATATCACCCCCCGGTATCCCTCCATATACAATTTTTCAAACGGAATGATATATGTAGATGCCACATAATCATCCGGAAAAAACATATCAAACAAGATTCATGCCTCCCCATCAAGCCTGCTCTGTAAGCTTGCTAATCAATTCCTCGCAAATCTGAAGCACCGTCTTACCATCCGTGCGAATAACAACATCTGCCGCCGCCTCGTATTTTTCCCGACGCTTTTCCATTAATTCCGTGATATATCCCACATTCTTGTTTCCGTTCAAAACAGGCCGGTCCGTACTGTCCTTGACACGCTCATAAATGGTCTCAGGACTTGCAGTCAAAAGAACTACCCGCCCGTTTTTCTTCATCTCAGCCACATTTTCTTTCCTAAGGGCCGCACCACCGCCACAGGAAATCACGGCATTCTTGTGAAGCTGCATTTCCATAAGAAGCTGCGTCTCCCTGTTTCGGAAGTATTCCTCTCCATAAGTTGCAAAAATATCCGGAATACTCATCCCTTCCCGTTCGGCAATTACCTGGTCCATCTCCACAACTTCCATAGCAAACATAGTACTCAAATAATCAGAAACCGTCGTTTTGCCGGCTCCCATAAATCCAATGAGTACGATATTATAATCAAACAGATGCCTTGCCTGGATTCGCTTACTATTCTTGATGATCCTTGAAAAAACATCTTCTATCTCGCTTTGATACCGGTTTCCGGTCAGTCTTTCCTGCCTTCTGCGTTCCTGCTTCTGTTCCTGACCTGGCTGTAGGATTGCCAAACCATACTGCTCCTTATATGCCATAATTTTTTCGATGATGGCATTCCTCTCCTCCAAAGCATCGATAATCTTATCATCACACATAGCAAGCTGCTCGCGGTACATCTCCAAATCGTTCATTCTCTTCTCCCTCACTCTAAAAGTATTAAAAATGTGCAATCAGAACTGTACAATTGCTACTTATCCTTTTCGCTGTCTCCCATCCCTTTGTCCAGGGCAGCGCTGACATCTGCCTTAAAGAGCGCCCAGGCATCTTCATCTTCTACAAAATACTTCGGACAGTTCTTTCCCGTTACATCATAATGCCGAATGACAGCATCCACATCCAACTCATACTTTGCACACAGAAAAGCTGTTAATTTCACAATAGATACATAAGTTGAATCTGTAAATTTTCCGGTCTCATCCGGATGACAGCATTCAATTGAAATTGTATCATGGTTCCGTTCATTGGAAGCATAGGCAATCTCCCACGTTGGTACACACTGCACAATCTCTCCGTCCAGGCCAACAACAAAATGACTGCTCACTGATGTTCCATGACCATCCTGGAGCCCGTTAAAATAATCCCGATTCTGCTGTGCGGTACTTCCTGGGTTCGCTGTATAATGAATGACAATCCCCGTAATCGGGTCTGCCTCTGTCCCCGGCCTGGAAAAATCATTGACATCCAAAAGCTGTACACTAATCTCCGGCTCTGATGCATCTATATCCAACCCGCTTGTCTTTTCCTCCTCCGCAGAACAACGTGAGAGTACCGTCATCACCAGCAAGACGCCAAGCACACCGGCCGCAATGCCTACCAAAAGGCTCTTTGCATCCAGATTGAGATTGATTGCTATCCTCCAGGAAGATTTTTTCTTTTTTCTCTTTGTCTTTTTCCGTCCGGACTTCCGGCTCTTCTTTTTTACCCCTGTATCTTTGTTACCCGTAGGTTTCAACCCTGCAGCAGTGTTTTCCGTACTTTTTAACTCAGTACTTTTCTGCTCCGTACTCTCCTGTTCCATCTTTCTTTGCTCCGTACATCTCCGGCCTTATTCATCCACACTATAGTTCGGCGCTTCTTTCGTAATATGAATATCATGCGGATGGCTTTCCTTCAGCGATGCCGCAGATATCTTCACAAATTGTCCGTTCTCTTTCAGTTCTTCAATCGTACGTGTACCACAGTATCCCATTCCTGAACGGAGTCCTCCCATCAACTGGAACACCGTATCCTCCACGGTTCCCTTATAAGCCACACGGCCCTCAACACCTTCCGGAACCAGCTTCTTCGCATTCTCCTGGAAATAACGGTCCTTACTTCCATTCTCCATGGCTGCAATCGAGCCCATGCCACGATATACCTTATATTTTCTTCCCTGATACAATTCAAATGTTCCTGGACTCTCGTCGCAGCCTGCAAAAATACTTCCCATCATACATACATTGGCGCCCGCTGCAATGGCCTTCGTCATATCACCAGAATATTTGATACCACCGTCTGCAATAATCGGAATACCGTATTCTTTGGCCGCCGCGTAGCAGTCCATCACCGCCGTAATCTGCGGCACACCAATTCCTGCAACCACACGGGTCGTACAGATAGAACCAGGGCCGATACCAACCTTCACCGCATCTACTCCCGCTTCAATCAAAGCTTTTGCCGCTGCCCCTGTTGCCACATTTCCGGCAATCACCTGCAGATCCGGATACTTCTCCTTTACCATACGGACCGCATGCAGCACATTCGCCGAATGCCCATGAGCAGAGTCCATAACAATCACGTCCACCTTTGCCGCCACAAGCGCCTCCACACGTTCCAGACAGTTTGCCGTAATACCAATGGCAGCGCCACAGAGCAGACGTCCTTGGGAATCCTTTGCTGAGGAAGGGTATTTAATCTGCTTTTCAATGTCCTTAATCGTAATTAAGCCCTTTAGATTTCCATTTTCATCTACAATGGGGAGCTTTTCTTTTCTTGCTTTTGCAAGAATCTTCTTCGCCTCATCCAAGGTGATGCCTTCACGGGCTGTAATCAGACTTTCTGACGTCATACATTCTTTTATTTTTCGGGAGAAATCTTCTTCGAATTTTAAATCACGGTTTGTTATGATTCCGACCAGCTTCCTGCCTTCTGTTACTGGAACACCGGAAATTCGGAATTTTGCCATCAGATCATTGGCATCCTTCAATGTATGTTCCGGTGAGAGATAGAACGGGTCAGTGATTACTCCGTTCTCAGACCTTTTTACCTTGTCCACTTCATCTGCCTGTTGTTCAATAGACATGTTCTTATGAATAATTCCAATTCCGCCCTGACGCGCCATCGCAATCGCCATGCGGTACTCCGTTACCGTATCCATCCCTGCACTCATCATCGGAATGTTCAGCTTAATGTTCCTTGTCAGATGCGTAGACAAATCCACCTCATTCGGAATGACTTCCGAATATGCGGGTACTAACAATACATCATCAAATGTGATACCTTCTCCAATAATTCTGCCCATGACTTAACCTTCCTTTCCTTTTGTACTGAGAAACCACAAAACTAACCGGACTCTCTTATTATTTTATAGTTTCTGACCATTTCTAGATAATTATCTGTTATGGTACAAAAATTCAAGTTGATTGTCAAGTAATTTCCGCAAATAAAAAAGAGTTCCAAATCGGAACTCCTTTTTATTATGATTGTTCAGGGGCTTTCTATCATTATAATCTACGGCCTGACTGGCCGAGAATCATAACCTTGTGATTACATCATGCCCATTCCGCCTGCACCGCCAGCCGGCATTGCAGGTGTTTCTTCCTTGATTGTAGATACAACAGATTCTGTTGTCAGCAAAGTAGCAGCTACGCTGGTTGCATTCTGCAGAGCACTTCTTGTAACCTTTGCCGGGTCAAGGATTCCTTCTTTCACCATATCAACATATTCTTCTTTGTATGCGTCAAATCCAGTTCCAACCTCAGACTCTCTTACCTTGTTCACAACAACAGAACCTTCCAATCCTGCATTGCTTACGATGTGATACAGTGGAGCTTCCAGAGCTTTCAGGATGATCTTCACACCTGTCTTCTCATCTCCATCCAGTTCATCTGCAAGTTTCTCTACCTGTTTAGCAGCATGGATATATGCAGAACCACCACCTGCGATAATTCCTTCTTCAACAGCCGCTCTTGTCGCATTCAAAGCATCTTCCATACGAAGTTTTGCTTCCTTCATCTCTGTCTCTGTTGCTGCACCGACACGAATCACTGCAACACCACCAGCCAGCTTCGCAAGTCTTTCCTGCAGTTTCTCTTTGTCGAAGTCAGAAGTTGTCTCTTCGATTCCCTTCTTAATCTGTGCAACTCTGTCAGCAATTGCCTGCTTGTCGCCAGAACCATCTACAATGACTGTGTTTTCCTTCTGTACTTTTACAGATTTTGCACGTCCAAGCTGATCCATGGTTGTCTCTTTCAGATCCAGACCTAATTCTTCGGAAATCACCTGTCCACCAGTCAGAATTGCGATATCCTGCAGCATCTCTTTTCTTCTGTCGCCATATCCCGGAGCTTTCACTGCTACTACGTTAAAGGTTCCACGCAGCTTATTCACGATCAGAGTTGTCAGTGCTTCACCTTCGATATCTTCTGCGATAATGAGAAGTCTTGCTCCAGACTGTACTACCTGCTCCAACAGTGGAAGAATATCCTGAATGTTAGAAATCTTCTTATCTGTAATCAAGATATAAGGATCTTCCAAAACAGCTTCCATCTTCTCCATATCGGTTGCCATATATGCGGAAATATAACCGCGGTCAAACTGCATACCTTCTACCAGATCCAGTTCAGTCAGCATGGTCTTGGATTCCTCGATAGTAATAACACCGTCATTAGAAACCTTCTCCATCGCGTCTGCTACCATCTCACCAACAGCCTCGTCACCGGAAGAAACGGCTGCAACTCTTGCAATCTGTTCTTTTCCGGTTACCTTGCTGCTCATCTCAGCAATCGCTTCAACTGCCTTGTCTGTAGCCTTCTTCATACCCTTACGCAGAACGATTGGGTTTGCACCTGCTGCCAGATTCTTCATTCCTTCATTTACCATAGCCTGTGCAAGTACAGTAGCTGTTGTAGTTCCATCACCGGCAACGTCATTGGTCTTAGAAGCCACTTCACGAATCAACTGTGCTCCCATGTTCTCAAATCCGTCTTCCAGTTCAATCTCTTTTGCGATTGTCACACCGTCATTTGTAATCAACGGTGCACCGAAAGACTTATCCAACACGACGTTCCTTCCTTTAGGTCCCAGTGTTACGCTTACTGTATCTGCGAGCTGATTCACGCCCTTTTCCAATGCTGCTCTGGCTTCTGCGCCAAACTTAATTTCTTTTGCCATTTTCATTCACCTCATTCATTCTATTCAATCCATCTATCTATACTTATTGAATCAATCGTATTCAACAAGATATACCATATCAACTGCTATTCCAAACAGCAGACCGTAACCCCGCCTGCTGCGCAGGCTGTCCGCCGCCGGACTAATGCCTTCTATACTATGCTTCTACGATTGCCAGAATATCGCTCTGTTTTACAATGATAAACTCTTCTCCATCCAATTCTACGTCGGTTCCTGCATATTTCGAGTAGATTACTTTATCGCCAACGCTTACCTGCATGGTAACTTCTTTTCCATCTATAGTCCCGCCAGGCCCTACAGCAATTACTTCTGCTTCCTGCGGCTTCTCTTTTGCCTGCCCCGGAAGAACGATACCGGACTTTGTTGTTTCTTCTGCTTCTAACTGTTTTAATACAATTTTGTCGCCTAATGGTACTAACTTCATTGTAATTCCTCCTTAAAATATGTTGTTCTGTTAGCACTCATTTCATTTGAGTGCTAACCCATGAATATAAAATAGCACTCCGGCTTCCATTTGTCAACAATGTTTCCAAATTTTTATAATTAGTTTATAAAAATCCCGTTTTCCAGTCCCCCAGTTATCCTTTTTTTTCTGATACACTGTAGAAGCCGTTTTCTATCCGGAATACCACCATATTCCCTTCCTTTGAGCGGTAACGCTCCTTCACAACGCCTGTGCAGTACAGGATTTCCTTTTTTGTAGAAATGTAACACTGGTACTTCGCATCCAGTGAAATCGCTGTCAAATCCTGCTCTTTTAAATCTAAGTATATGTAATCTTCCTCGATATCATACTTATAGACTTGACATCTATGCGTGGTATCATCCAATACTACATCTGCTGAAATCGTCTTTGCCATCTGCAGGTCAACTAAATTCCCTTCGTACATTTTCTCCTCCTTTATGAAAAGAAAGGATATCAGCTTACTGACATCCCCTCTTCCGTTATCCTCTTTCTTTCTTAATCTTCTCCAGCTCCGTAAAGACATACTCATTTAACACTTTTATGTATGTACCTTTCATGCCAGAGGAACGCGATTCAATTACTCCGGCACTTTCAAACTTCCTCAGTGCATTGACAATCACGGACCGTGTGATGCCGACCCGGTCCGCAATCTTGCTTGCAACCAAAATTCCTTCCGTTCCACCCAGTTCATCAAAAATATGAAGAATCGCTTCCAGTTCGGAAAAGGACAATGTGCCGATTGCTGACTGGACAATATGCTCTTTTCGCGTTTCCTCCGCATTTTCCTCATTGACGGAGCGGAGCATCTCAAGTCCAACCACCGCTGTTCCATATTCGCTCAGGATAATATCGTCAATCTCATAAAATGCATCCTGCTTATAGATGAACAATGTCCCCAGCCGTTCCCCGGCAATATCAATCGGGGTAATGATCGCCTGATATCCCCTGATGTTCTCCGGCGAAAAGCCAAGAGTCTCCAGATTGACATTCTCCTTTGTAGATAAAATGCTTAAAAGACGCTCGTTGAGCATATCATCAATGTGAGAACCTACGTTCTCAGCAATCAGTTCATGAATTGCCTGGACTCTCAGTGACCTGCCTACGCCCAAAACCTTTCCTTTTTTACTGACAACCAGGACATTGGAGTCCAGAATTTCTGTCATCACCGCACAAATGTCATTAAATACGACCTTGCTAGAATTATTATTATGGAGCAATTTATTGATCTTTCTCGTTTTATCTAATAATTGTACACTCATTACCATCCTCCGCTTTTGTAAAACAATGCTTGCTTTTCTAATTGTATACACAACTTATTCTAATTTGTCAGATAAAACTATGTTATCATACAATTTTCGAAATATCAATTAAATTCTCAACCTTTTTCAAGCTTTTTCAGCCTGCTCCTGCTTCTTATTTCTCACATATCCGCATTTCTCATCCGCACAGACCAGTTTATTTCCCTTTTCGACCATATATCCTCCGCAGTCCGGACATTTCTCCGAAGAAGGCTTCTGCCAGGACATAAAATCACACTCCGGATTGTCCTCACAGCCATAATATTTTCTGCCCTTCTTCGTCTTTCTGAGAACGACCTCTTTCCCACATACAGGACAGGAAACCCCTATTTTCTCCAAATAAGGCTTGGTATTGCGGCATTCCGGGAATCCGGGACAGGCCAGGAATCTGCCGTGAGGACCGTATTTGATAACCATGTTCCGACCGCATTCCTCACAGACTACATCTGTCACTTCATCCTCAATCGTCACGCTCTCCTGCTCCTTCTCCGCAATCTGGACCGCCTCGTCCAAATCGGGATAAAAATTACGGATGACTTCTTTCCACGGCACCCTGCCTTCCTCTACCATATCCAGGAGCCCTTCCATATTTGCCGTAAAATTGACATCTACAATACTCGGGAAGGACTGTTTCATAATATTGTTGACCACTTCCCCGATTTCCGTCAAATACAGATTCTTTCCTTCTTTTGTAATATACCTTCTGGCCAGAATCGTGCCAATGGTCGGCGCATAGGTACTCGGACGGCCGATTCCCTGCTCTTCCAAAGCCTTCACCAACGTAGCCTCCGTATAGTGTGCGGGCGGCTGGGTAAAATGCTGTTTCGTCTCAATATCTTTTTTCGTCAGCACAGAATCCTTTTGTAATCCATTGACCAACACGTTACTTTCTTCCTTTTCCTCATCCGCCTCCATATAAACAGAGCGGAATCCTTCAAAGGAAACCCGCGAAGCAGATACCGTAAAAACATAGTCTCCCGCCCCGATTTTCACCGAAGTCGTCTCAAACCTGGCCGGCTGCATCCGGCTCGCCGTAAAGCGCTTCCAAATCAACTGATACAGCCGGAACTGATCTCTTGACAGAGAATCTTTTAAAGATGCCGGAGTCCTGGTAATATCTGACGGGCGAATCGCCTCATGGGCATCCTGAATCTTCTTCTCCGTCTGTTTCGAGACACCGCCTGCGGCCACATACTCTTTTCCATAAGTCTCGGCTATATATTCCCTTGCTGCCGCATCCGCCTCCACAGAAATACGGGTAGAATCGGTACGCAGATAAGTGATAACACCCACGGTCCCATTTCCCTTGATATCGACTCCCTCGTATAGCTGCTGCGCGATACGCATGGTCTTCTGCGTTCCAAAATTCAGTGCCTTTGCCGCCTCCTGCTGCAGTGTACTGGTGGTAAACGGCAGAGGACTCTTACGGATGCGTTCGCCCTTTTTGATATCTTTTATCCGATATTCCTCCTGCTCCACAGCCCGGAGAATCTCATCTAACTCCTCCTTTGATCGGATTATCATTTTCTTCTTATCTGTTCCGTAGAACTTGGCTGTCAGAGGACGCTTTTCTCCCTTTATAGAAAATACTGCATCCAGCGACCAATACTCTTCCGGAATAAATGCGTCAATCTCCTCTTCCCTGTCCGCAATAATACGAAGGGCCACAGATTGTACTCTTCCGGCGCTCAATCCTCGTTTTACCTTGGCCCAGAGGAGCGGGCTGATCCGGTATCCAACCATCCGGTCCAGAATTCGGCGGACCTGCTGTGCATCCACCAAATCCATATCAATCTCACGGGGTGTTTTTAAAGATGCCTTCACTGCATTCTTCGTAATCTCATTGAATGTAATACGGCACATTTTCTTTTGATCCAGCTTCAAGGCTGCCGCCAGATGCCAGGAAATCGCTTCTCCCTCACGGTCCGGGTCAGTTGCGAGATAGACCTTATCTGCTTTTTTCACTTCTTTACGCAGACCTGCAAGGATGTCCCCCTTTCCTCGGATTGTAATATATTTCGGCTCATAATCATGCTCCACATCAATGCCCAGCTGGCTCTTCGGCAAATCACGCACATGCCCGTTGGATGCCGCAACCGTATAATTACTTCCCAAAAATTTTTTAATTGTCTTCACCTTTGCAGGTGACTCCACAATAACAAGATAGTGTGCCATACAGCTTACCCCTCCATCCAAAACTGTAAACCGTCTATATTCTAATATAATAGTTTTTTGAAATCTCCTTGATATATCCTTTCATCTCCAGAGACACCAGCGTTTCCAACACCTTCTGCGGCGAAATTCTAACCTCTTCTACAATTTCACCTAAACTCCTTGCTGAAAGAACAACTGAACTATACACCAAATTTTCTATACTTTCAAGCACTTTTTTTGCTTCCTGCTCTTTTTCCCCGGAAATACCGCCGGAAATTCCAAGCTCCTCCAGAAGCATATCCGGCGACATCAGAATTCCCGCACCCTGCCGTATTAACTGGTGGCACCCCTGGCTAAGCATGCTGTCAATCGGCCCTGGCAGGGCGTAAATATCCTTTCCCTGTTCCAACGCCATATCCGCCGTAATGAGGGAACCGCTTTTCTCTTTTGCCTCCATCACCAGCACCAAATCCGATAAACCGCTGATAATTCGGTTTCTGCGCGGAAAATGATAGGGCAGCGGCGCCGTCCCCGGACGCAGCTCGGAAAGGATTCCGCCGCCCTGCTCCAAGATGTCATGATAGAGCCCTGTATGTTCCCGGGGATAACAGATATCTACTCCATTCCCCATCACCGCAAATGTCTTTCCCCGCCCCGCCAGGGCTCCCCGCTGGCTGATTCCGTCAATGCCGCGGGCAAGCCCGCTGATGATTTGAATTCCATGCTGTGAAAGTGCTTCCCCAAATTCATAGGCGTACTTTTCCCCATAATGGCTGCAGCCCCTTGCTCCTACAATGGCTACACTTAAAGAATCTTCTTCTGGCAGACGTCCTTTTACATACAAGGCATAGGGTTTGTCCGAGACAGGGAGGAGCTTTTCCGGATATTCAGGATCAAAACAGGTTACCAGGTGAACTTCCTTTTCCAACAGTTTTTCACATTCCCCCTGCAAGTCCCAGATTTTCTTCGCCTGCATTATTGTATTACGGTCTTTTTCATTTAAGAACCGTAACTGCTGTAAATGTGTTTCTTCTATATAATAAACTGCTCTTGCTGATTTCATGTATTCCCGAAGCAATGTTTTTTTCTTATCAGAAATACCGACGGCGGCCAGCCAATATTTGTATGCCAGATTATCCGCTTTTTTTGCTTCTGTTCTATCTTCCTTTTTCACACTTAACGCCCCCAATACTTTTTATCCAATGACCGATATCCCACTGCTTCCATTAAATGTCTTTCCAGAATCCGCTCCTCTCCGTCCAAATCCGCAATCGTTCGCGCCACCTTCAAAATCTTATGATAGGTACGCGCCGTCAGTCCCAATCTGGAAAATGCCTGTTTCATCAGTTTTTCCTCCGTTTCTCCCAGGGCACAATACTTTTCTATCTCCTTGGTCTCCAACATGGAATTTGTCAAAATCCTACTTCCCTTGTATCTCTGATTCTGTATTTCCCTCGCCTGACATACCCGTTCCCTGATTGCTGCAGAACTTTCTTCTTTTCTTCCTCCCTGCAGCGCTTCATATTTCACCCTGGGCGCCTCCACACAGATGTCCATCCTGTCCAAAAATGGCTGGCTCAACTTTCCCAGATAATGCTGAATCTGCCCGGGCGTACAAGTACAGCGGTTCATATCTGGATAGCAACCGCAAGGGCAGGGATTCATGGCGGCTACGAGAATAAAATTTGCAGGAAATAAATAGTTTCCCTGATTTCTGGTAATCCGCACCTGATGATCCTCTAAAGGCTGTCTTAAAACCTCCAGCACATTTTTCTGAAATTCCGGAAGCTCATCCAAAAATAAGACACCTTCATGAGCCAGACTGATTTCTCCGGGCACCGGCACGATGCCTCCGCCCACAAGTGCTGTTTTCGTAGACGTATGATGAACGCTGCGAAAAGGACGCCTCTGAATCAAGGGACTTTCGCTGTCCAACATCCCAAGGATGCTGTAAACTTTGGTAAGTTCCATACTCTCCTCCAATGTCATAGGTGGAAAAATAGACGGAATCCGTTTGGCTGTCATGGATTTCCCGCTTCCCGGAGGTCCGATCAGCAGCAGATTATGTCCGCCCGCTACCGCAACCTCTGCCGCCCGTTTCACAGTCGCCTGGCCGCAGACATCCGCGTAATCCCATTCGTTCTGACTGCCCTCTGGCTTAGGTTGTGGATAAGGTTCCGGCGTAATGGAGATTTTTCCACATAAATACTTATATGCTTCCTCCAAGCTCTCTACACCGATAACCTCAATCCCATTCACCAACGCTCCCTCCGGTGCATTTGCACGGGGTACAATACAGGCGGCCACTCCTGCATTCCTTGCCTCCAATACAATGGGAAGGACACCCGGCACCTTCTGTACCTTTCCGTCCAGGCTCAGCTCTCCTACTATCAGCGTAGACTCCACCTTCTGTTCGCTTAATTTTCCCAGGGATACCAAAATCCCCACCGCAATGGGGAGGTCAAAGGCGGCTCCACGCTTCTTCATGGTGGCCGGAGACAGATTGATCACAGTCTTTTTCGCCGGAAAATCCAATCCTGAATTCCGGATTGCCGTGCGCACTCTCTCCGCCGCCTCCTTCACTTCCGACGACAGGTATCCCACCATATGGAACGCCGGAAGCCCATTACTCACATCTGCCTCCACATTTACAAACTCTACTTTCAGTCCAAAAATGGATGCAGATAACACTGTGCTAAAACTCATTCGCACACTTCCTTTCTCTCTATATAATTTTATGAATCAATGAATCATGGCCGAAACGACCGGATTACCCAGTGCAGAACGCACCGTTTGATGTATGTATCATATTCCACTGCCCCTGGAATTGTCAACCCTTTTTTGTCCTTGTTTTCTGTGGAAAAGCACAAAATCCTATTTTTCCACATAAACTATATCAAATGAGCTGAGGAACGACAGGAAAATAGCTTCATGTCCATTATTTTCCCATGATTCCTGTGAGGTGTCATCTTGAAATCTTTTCCCAATCCCCTGACTCCTTCGGAAGAGAAGTATTACATCCAAAAATATACGGAAGGAGACCTGCAGGCAAAGCATATCCTGATTGAACGAAATCTACGGCTCGTCGCACACGTCATCAAAAAATACCAGTATCTTGAGGAAGACCAGGAGGACCTCATTTCCATCGGAACCATCGGGCTGATCAAAGCCGTGTCCACATTCAATGCCCAAAAAGGAAACCGCCTGGCAGCATACGCATCCAAATGCATAGACAACGAAATACTGATGTACCTCCGGTCCAGAAAAAAGTCAAGCAAGGAAGTGTCACTTTATGAGCCCATCGGCACGGACCGGGAAGGAAATGAAATCAAATTATATGATATCATCGAGACCGAGGAGGAGGATGTACCGGAAAAGCTTTATCTGAAAGAAAATATCCAGAAGCTCTATGAAAAAGTCGAAAATGAACTGTCTCAGCGTGAAAAACTGGTCCTGAAAATGCGGTATGGGCTATATAACGGAGAAGAATACACACAGAGGGAAATTGCCCGTCAGCTCGGAATCTCCCGCTCTTATGTATCCAGAATTGAAAAAAGCGCAGTGGAAAAACTGCGAGTTTTTTTTCACTAAAATTTTTTTCAGAAAGGATTTTTCCGGTAAAAAAAGAAGACTGTATAATCCTATATTGTACAGTCCTCTCTCTTACATATTATTTTTCCGTCAGGCTTTCATCTCTTCTCACAATCTGCCGCAGAATTTCCGGATCTTTTATTTTTCCGTCCTCTGCCAACAGTATCACTTTTGACAGAATTTCCGCGGTTTTTGGGTCTTCATCCAAAAACGGCAGGTATACTTTTCCTCTCTTGCCGCTGTGCACCGCCACAATATGAATGGTTCCGCCGCCGGACTGGTGCACTACTCCGCTTCCTAAATGCACGCTGTAGTTGTTCAGCCCGCCTTTAATATCTGCAAAATGCTCCTGCACCGTCACATTAGTGAGCTTCATCAATTGACACGTATATTCTACAATCGTCTTGCGAAGTTCCATTGTAGAGAAGGAAGTTACCGGGTCCACTCCGCCTACATAGGCCGTGCTCACTGCAAGGTCTACATCACGCATGGTTTCCGAAAATGTCACGGGATCAATATCCCGAATCAGAACCTTTTTCCCGTCTTTTCGAGAATAAAATGCCACATATTCAATGGCCGGCGCTTCAATATCACTGGGCGAAAACCAGTCCGCCTCCGCATACAGATTGACAATCAAATTGTCTTTATAGTACACCCGTTCCAACCCACTCTCGTAGCTCACATTCCATTTCCTGCTCTTCAATGCTGCCGCTGCCTTCTTGGTCTGAATCTGATAGCCTGAATATCTCCTGGATTCCGCTTGGTCCTGCTCATCCTCCAGTTTCAAATACAGCTCTCTAAATACTTGCTTAAACGGCTGTACGATTTCCTCATCAAACACCCGTTTCTGGAACGTATGCCAAACCTGATGTTCATACAGATCATAAGGGTGGGCGATACGCACTGCATCTTCCTGTCCTGCTGCCGGCTTCTCCTCGAATACTCCATCCTTGTAAAATCCAATCTCCTCCCCGCTGACCAACACCAGTTTTCCCAGCATAGGTGCTACAATTGGATTGTGCATCATCACTCCCAATTCTTCTCTGGAAAATGCAGTCCGCTCCTCCATCGCCTGTTCCAACATCCTCCGTGAACGCTTATACTGTTCATTCCATTGACTATGTATTTCTTTCAAATGAAGGACACGCTCATCCTTTTTCAATGCCGCAGGTATGGACTTCTGCTTCTTTCCGTTCTTTTGCACACAGATTTCATTTCGTCCCTGGTCATCAATCTCAATCCATGCCTCGATACAGTCCTTTTCAGATAAAACCTGCGGAGCGAGAACGTCCTCATTCTGCCGGATTCCTTCACTCTCCATCATCCACGACAAGCGGGTTACGGTCTCAAACCGGGAATTCCGGGCCAGATTCATCAACGCCATCTCTACCGCACGCTTTTCACTGGCCTGCCGCTGAGAACCGAATTTCCTCGACTCCTTCAAAAACTGCTGCACATACAGGTATCGTTCCAACAAGTCTGCGTCACCCTCCAACGGGCAGATACAATATGCATTCAGCGCGTCCTTGTTCCGCTTTTCCACGGCCTCTTTTTTCCAGACCTCCTTGCCCTTCTTTCCAAGACATGCATCGGCATATTTACGCGCCCTTGTATGAAAGGAGTTCTCACACAGGAATTTGGACGCCTTATAAAGTACCTGAAACCGCTTCTCACCGAGCGTCTCATACACATTCTTGCACCATTCCATATCAAATGCACCGTCATATAAGTCCTCCGGCTCTAACTCCGTATACTTTGCGATTTCTGCTTTTTTCTGTTTCACATCATACTGCTTCATATGGGCAGTAAAATAATAGCAGGCATCCTTGAATCCGTCCCATTTCAATACTTCATTGACAATATCAATCCACTGGGGCGCCAGCATCGCCGTCTCGACTAAGCGCTCCTCCGGGATACGAGCCGCGGCAAGTACTTGTGCATCATGAGCATACAGCATTTTCTCCTCTGCTTCCTCCCTTGCCACTGCAGTATCTCCACTTTTATCAGTGCTCCCAAGAAGTGCCGCAGGATAGCAGTGCCGAATCACGTTAGAAAATACAATATTTCTGTCCTCGCCGCTAGTCTGCCTGCGAATATCCTCCCCTTCTAACACCTGCAGGGCCAGAATCAAATGTTCCACACCGCGAATAACGACTAACGCCTCCACATAATCTGTCACCTCTGTTTTTTCATTCAACCGCTGGCATTCCATAGCAAGCAATGTATTTGATATGGTATCCAGAGCATTTCTCAGACAATCAAAGACCTCCCGGTCATACTGGTACTGGATATGCTTGTAATTCTCAAAATCCAAACGCGGTTTTCCCCATAATCCCTTTCCCTCAAAATAAGCATCCCGAAACGCCTCATTGAGCTGACCTCTGTTTCTATAATAATAGGCCCTCTTTTCCTCCATATGATTATCCAGAATCCCTTCATAGAGAGCCTCCACCGGCAGCATTTTCAAATACACTGCCCGTGCCAGAAGCATAGGCGCAATGGTTGGCAGATTCAATACGGTAGGTGCATTCTCCAAGTTATATTTGTTATATAACTCTAACAGCACAGGGAAGAAACTGCGAAAATGCTCTTCATCTGACTTTGGCAAATGCAGCTGTCCTTTCAAGAACATCATACTGCGGTTTGAAGTCAATGCATGCGTTTCTTCTGTATCATCATATCTTTTCTTCTTGTAAGTCAAATATTTCCCATACCGGGTAAGCATCTGTAAAATCTGAGCCGACGGTCTGGCAAAATCATTTTTTTCCAAAACATCCGAATAATAACGTATAAAAATCGTCTCAAAATGGCTGACATAAGGAATGTCCTTCAATTCCCCGGGCTCCATAGTGAAAAGCTCAGATTTTACCTCTGTCATCTTTTCCAGGTAAACCGAATCATAGCTGCTCTCCAGCAGAAAGCGGATTTCAAAGACCGTTTCTGCTGTCAAAGCGTCCTCCTCAAAATACCCCTTCCAGGTTTCAGCCAGCGGCAGGGCAGCCAGACCGGTTTCCCCATGATTGATGGTATAAAATCCTCTGTCCTTTACCTGCCTGTATTGGTATCCTGTATAGTATTCCTCATCCTCATGACTTGTAATCCGCTCTCCCCAACGGCGGATATATTCTAATACCTGTTTTTTATCCCACGGGAATATGGATTTCAAATCTACATATTTTTCTTTTTTCAGCAGACCTTTTTCACTGACCTGTATATATTCCGGACATTCCAGGACATAGACATGTCTTGGCTCATACAGGCCAAATCCCTCTTCCTTTCCTTTGATTTCCAAGGGCGTAAATCCAACTAAAGCAGCCCCCGGCCGACTGGTATGGGCTTCCATTTGCAGGTTTCCTGCCTCTGCTTCCTCGGCATCGGCCTCCCCTTCAAAGTAGCCTTCAGCCTTTTTCCGAAGTTCCAGGGCTGACTCCCGAATGGTCTTGACTGCAGACTCTTTCAAACGTGCATAGCTCGCCCTCACAACATCCTGCTTCTGTGATGCAAGCACCTCCACAATATAAGAACGCGCCTTAGCCTTCTTTGATTTCAGGCGCCCCTCCAATTGCAGGATTTCATTTTCCGTGAGAGTACTTTCCTGATATTCCTGGACAATCCATTTCCCAAGGTTCTCATTGGAGGAAATAATTTCCTTCAGCATGAAACGCTTCCGCGCGTTCTCCGGCGCCATCCGAAACAGTTTTCCCATAAAGTAATCTAAATCTTTCGTCCCCAAGGCCGTGGCAACATAAGGAAGAAAATGCTCCACCATTTTAGAGGAAGGATATTTTTCCAGAAGACGCATCATAAAATAACAGATGCTGTCTTTCGTAAGCAGCAGTTCAAACCATTCAAATCCCTTTGAGGAATAGGTTTTCCTGCTCCCCACTGACGGAAGAAACTCTGCCATCTGCTCGTAAAGCTTTTCCGTATCCTCTTTAGAGAGATGTATCTTTTCTACCTTCTTTTCCGCCCGGATACACTCGGCATAGAAAAGGGCCAGTATCCATTCGTCCTCCTTATATTTTTCCGGGAAATCCAAATGCTCTTCCACATCAAAACTATAGGTCATCCGTAGATAGACCAAAGCGCTTGCCACCACGAACCGTTTGTTATTTTGAAGCAGTATACATGCCTCCCGGATTGCCTCCTCCACATCAAAGATACCTTTGCAGTATAAGGCAAGATAAATATCCAACGGGTTTTCGGAGGTTTCAAACGCTTCCCGCCGCATCCTCTCATGCTCAGACTCGTCAGTTCGAGCCATATAACGGCGGATATGCTCAAAGATATACCGCACGTCCTTTTCCTTCGCTTCCTGATATCCAATTCCGACCCACGTCAGCACAGCCCTCTGGACAGAAGAAAAACGAAGCAGATTTTCCTGTTCGATTGCATCCAACACGTTCTGGAAAAAATGTATGGTATTTTCATCCGCAGTTTCGACGATACTCTGCCGAAGCCCTTCCTGCAGCTTCGCTGCCAAAAATACCTGCAGCAAAAGCCGCTGCAATTCCAGATTATGACTCTGCTCCACCCCGATAATCACACTCCGGGTAAGAACGGCCGTATTATTTTCACTTGTCAGGACATCCTTGCAGTATTGGATCGCTTCCTGATTGTCCGCCAATAATTCCGAAGCAATTACCTGGGAAAAATCCGCTCCGTAGAATAAATTCCGATATTCCCCATAAATCAAATCCTTGAGAGACAATCCAGCGCCATAAAACCAATAGAAACCGTTAATTGCCAGAAAGACCTTTTCCTGATAACGTGAAAACCTGCTGCTTCGTACATCCATGCGGATTAAGCCGGTATTACAGGTATACTCCTGAATATGCCGCAGATATCTGCAAAGCCCCTCATGGTGTTCTCCCAAAAGCCCCTGAAAATCATTTTGCTGCTTTAAGAAATCTTCTACGTCCTCCGGAAATTCTGCCTCATAGCCCTGCATATAGTAATATAAGTAGTTATGCTCATCAACATACTTCATATATTGCTTCTCTAATTGTGTACAAACCTGAGACTGCCGCGTTTTGTTATATTCTCTCAGACGTGAAATCAATTCTTTTTGATCCATCTTCTCTGTGTTCCTTTCTGATTTTTCTATGGTTCAGGTATTACTTATTCCTTTTGTATTTAAATTTTCCCGCGTGATTACCACATCCGTCCTGCTAGCATAACAAGACGAATCAATACCACATCGTCTCCATCTTTGATTTCCAGCCTTTCCTTCAAATCCAGACATTCCCTCTCATTAAGATATACCCGGAACAATCCGTCTTTAAAGTCCTGCAGCATGACCTGGACTGCACTTTCAAGCTCTCCCATATTCTCCTCGTAGGATGCCGAAAACCTGACTCTTCCCAGACCGGCCTGCTGTCGGATTTCCTCGTCCGAAAGAGTATCCTGTACCGAATCCGGGGCTTTGCCCTGCTGCTTTGCCGCCATACTCTCGCTTCGCTTACGAAATTCCAGAGCTGTCATCTCTGTCAATAGTTCCTCCAACGTAGAAACGACAGGAAGTTCCAACGACTCCCTGCCTAATTCACGCAGACTGGAAGCCTTTTTTCTAATCACATTCAGTCTCACCCGTTTGTCCTCCGCCCATCAATTTTTATATCTATTATAAACAACCGCAGTACCGCAGACAAGAAAAAACAAATAAAAAAAAACAGATATCACACATAATATTCCATGCATGATATCTGTTTTCATTATAAACCCTGTCCTTATGGCTCAAACCATAATCCAGAGTACTTTCATTCTTTTCTTACCGATTAGAAGTCCTGCTGTATTTTTACTGAACTTCCAGTTCATACTCGCAAACCATCTCTTTATGAATCTCGGTCGCAGATGCGGTCGCCGAAATCTTCGTCGTACCTGGTCCTACAACATGAACCGTACCAGTATTCGCATCTACAGTTGCAACTGCCGGGTCACTGCTTTCATAAGTAACTGTACTGCCTGCTACCTGCCCTGAAGCTGCAATTGTAAAATCCTGCGCCCCAACTTGTCTGATTACTTTGTACGGACCTACATGGAAGATGAAATCGGTCTGCGGAAGCAATTCTCTTACCATGGTATCTCCGGTCGTACCTGAACCGCTTGCGACACCGCTTCCGCCGGCACCTGGAGTACCGCCGCCGCCAATAGTGCCGGAACCGCCGCCGTTTCCTCCGGTATTTGTATTTCCCCCGGTACTGCCGTCAGCAGCTGTTACTGTCAGCTTAAAGAAGATAATCTGAGGAAGATAATAATCCGTTTCACAAGCCCGTGCGCTAATAAACACCTCTCCCGGAGCTACCATATGAATCTGACCATGTTTGTCGTCTATTTTTGTAACAGTAGCAACTGCCGGATTGCCAGTTTCAAAAACAACCTCATTCATATTGCCATCGACTTCGAATATAATATCCTTATCGCCAACCTTGCCCGTCTCAATCGTCTTAATATCGGTTACAAAATGAAAACTGCTCTGCTTTTGTCTGTATTTCATACCCTCTAACGTAGGCAGCTTTTCTGACTGCTGCTTATCAGGAACATAGAGCTTGCCGTTGGCAGTATACCCTGCGGAATTAGCCTGCACACCTGCTAAAAAGTAGATTGCCGGATCCCGAAGATCCACCAGGTAACTCTTTCCGTCAATGGTGACAATGTTCCATGTATAACCCTCTTCATCACCTGCTTTTCCTTTTACGGTGTAGCACTTCGTTCCGGATTTAAACTGAGTCTGGTTGCATAGCCATTGGAAAGCTTGAGCGAATTCAGCTGAATTATTCATATTATTCATATGCTTGCTAATAAGGGTATCCTTATAATGACATAATATATCGTAATCAGACAAGCCTGCATTCGCTCCCTCTGCAAGCAGCAAATCATCAATATCTTTCTTTGTCTGCTTTACCGACTTTAGATTCATCGAGAGAACTCCGCTATTTCCCCTGTATTCTTTTTTTACATTAAAATTAAATGTAACATACAGCTTCTTGTCATCACCCAATTGATAATGGCATGAATTTGTCTCTTGATACCAAAATAATTCCGAAGGGCATTCACTTAAAAGGCTTGTTACAATATCCGGATTCCTCTCTTTTACTTTCTTCTCTATTGCTGTTGCGATATCTTGATTTTCACAGGGAACTGTTACTATAAAAGTAGCATTACGCTCTTTATCTTTAGAATCAACAGTGAATATCTCTTCTATTTTTTCCTTTAATCCATTGTAAATACCTGCAACAGACTGATTCAATGAATCCTCACCCAGTGCGGCTTTTGCATTTTTGACTTTCTGTATATCCATTGATGCTGTCTGACCTGAATGCACTCTATACTGTTGTTTTACTGCAAAAGTGAATGTAAACTTTGCCTGAACTTCATTTGGTTTACTTTCTTCCCACTTAAGCTCACCCTTGCATTCACATGATGCAGGGTCAGAAGGGTTATACCAAAATAATCCTGAAGGATACTTTGCCAGAAGTTGGTCAAGCTTCCCCTTTACCGCTTGTTCTACCGCTTCCTTACATGGGTCATTTTTGCCTTTCCCCTGATTCTTAAAAACAGTCGATACTTCAAACTTAGCTTCCGTTCTCTCGGTTCCCTCATTATATATTCCTAATACCTGTCTCTCTAAATCAGCATAAACAGCCTCCACTAACTTATCCTTCGAATCAATGACCGCTGTCGTCGCCTCCACCGCATACACCGGCATACACGTCGTGACACCCACTCCGCTTGCTATCATTCCAACTGTCAAAAAAGATGCCAGTCCCCGCTTGAAACGATACTTCCATTCTTTCATAGTAATACTCCTCTCCTTTATCTTGTGTTGAATATAACTCCTGTCTACAAGATATAATACTACTCAAACTCATTCATGTCAATGTAAACTTTTTTATTTCCACCCGGAATCCTACTGTCATCCCTGTGAATCTTGATTTTTTCCTGCTCAGCTCCTTGTGTTTCTTCTATAGAAAGGATGCTGAAATCCCCCTCTAGTCGAAATGTACACTTTTTTTTCTTTTTTTTAGTCAATCATGACATTGCAGCTTCTACTCTCTTGTCGTATACTAAATTCCAGAAACAAGCAAAACAAACGAAAACATTTTTCAAGGAGGCTATTTAAAATGGCAAGTTTATCATTAAAAGGAATTCAGAAAATTTATCCAAACGGATTTCATGCTGTACAGGATTTCAACCTGGAGATTGAAGATAAAGAGTTTATCATCTTCGTAGGACCATCCGGATGTGGAAAGTCTACTACACTTCGTATGGTAGCTGGTCTGGAAGATATCTCCGGCGGTACTCTTACAATCGACGGCAAGGTTATGAACGATGTAGAGCCAAAAGACCGTGATATCGCAATGGTATTCCAGAACTACGCTCTGTATCCGCATATGACAGTATATGACAACATGGCTTTCGGTCTGAAGCTTCGTAAAGTACCGAAGGATGAGATTGATAAAAAGGTTCGTGAAGCTGCAAGAATCCTCGACCTGGATAAGCTGCTTGACCGTAAGCCGAAGGCTCTTTCCGGTGGTCAGAGACAGCGTGTTGCTATGGGACGTGCTATCGTACGAAATCCTAAGGTATTCCTTATGGATGAGCCTCTTTCCAACTTGGATGCAAAGCTGAGAGTTCAGATGCGTATTGAGATTTCCAAGATTCATGAGAGCTTGGGCGCTACCATCATCTACGTAACACATGACCAGACAGAGGCTATGACACTTGGTACCAGAATCGTTGTTATGAAAGACGGTATCGTACAGCAGGTAGATACTCCTCAGAACCTGTACAACACACCTTGCAATCTGTTCGTTGCAGGATTCATCGGATCTCCGCAGATGAACTTCCTGGATGCAGTTGTAAATATCGCCGGCAATGATGTTACATTGAAGGTTGGAGATTATACATTGAAAGTACCGGAGAGCAAGAAGCAGGCTCTGATCAACGGCAATTACAATGGAAAGACAGTTGTTCTTGGTATTCGTCCGGAAGATGTACATGATTCAGAAGAATTTATTGCAGCAAATCCTGACAGCGTTGTAAAATCTACAGTTAAGGTTTATGAGCTGCTCGGTGCTGAAGTATATCTGTACTTCGATGTTGCAGGAACACAGATGACCGCACGTGTAAGCTCACGTACACCTTTGAGAACAGGTGATCAGGCTGTATTCGCACTGGAAATGGAAAGAATCCACCTCTTCGACAAAGAAACAGAGTTGACGATTACGAACTAATAGGTTACAATAAAAAGGCTGTACGAGTGTGCAGCCTTTTTTTCATCTATACCGGCAGCAGATTTGGAATTGCCGGATACTGAGCATTGATGAGCACTCTTTATAAAAAGCACACAGGAAAGCAGGTAAATTCTCATGGAATATTCCACACAGTTAAGTTCCGCCCTCAATGAACTGAAGCGGATTACCGGTATCAAACTGGAAGTGGCAGCGGAGGATTCTCAGGAGGAAGAACGTGTATTAGCCCAGATACGCTGCCTATGTACCGCCTATAAAGAAAAATACAATAAAAATCATTTTCTGAAAACCTTGATGACCGGAGACATTTCTTCTATTGAAATCGCGGAACATGCCCAGCGCCTGCATATAGCCCCACAGGAACGGCGCATCCTTTTTTTATTGGAAAAGAAAGGTCCGTTGGATGATACGGTGATGGAAATCCTGAAAAACCTCTTTCCATCCCAGACAAAATCTTATCTGATTCCCATGGCGGACTGCAGTCTTGCCATTCTCCGCCCGGTAAAATCCGGGGAAACAGAGCCGGACCTGTCCAAGATTGCCCATATGATTGTAGATACCCTGAATATGGAGGCACTGACGCAGGTTCGGGTGGCGTACAGCGATGTCATGGACAATCTTACAGAGCTTGGCACAGCCTGGCAGGAAACCAGCCTGGCATTAAAGGTTGGGAAACTGTTCTATTCCGACCAAACAGTATTTCCCTATAACCGTCTGGGAATCGGCAGACTGGTATACCGGCTTCCCATCTCTATCTGCGAAGGCTTTTTGCAGGAAGTTTTTGGAGAGGACATTCCGGATACTATGGATGAAGAAACCACAGCTACCATCAACCGTTTTCTTCAGAATAACCTGAATATTGCAGAAACTTCCAGACAGCTCCATATGCACAGGAATACTTTGATTTACCGTCTGGACCAGGTACAGAAACGCACCGGGCTGGATCTTCGGAAATTTGAAGATGCCATGACTTTCCGGATTGCCTCCCTGGTAATGAATTATCTAAAGACAGAAAGGAACACAGAACA
Organism: uncultured Lachnospiraceae bacterium; assembly: GCA_947564305.1. The sequence continues at coordinate 30,922 of CANOBT010000023.1, forward strand.
TGAATGACGCGTTTTATGAACAACTTGTAACCCGTAAATCCAAACCTATGGACTTTATCCTCCGCATACTGATTATCGTCTTTATCGCCGCAGTGGCTGTGCTTGGCACACCATTCATCGGCTTTCTTGCCTTTTTTATTGCGGTTCTTCTGGCAATGGGGGCATATTATTTCGTTTTCCCGCGCTTTAATGTGGAATATGAATACACACTTTTGAATTATGATATTGATGTTGCTGCCATCTTCAGCAAAGAAAAGAGAAAAAATATTGCTTCCTTTGATATCCGCCAGGCAGAAATCATTGCACCGGCAGGCTCACCCAGACTGAATTCTTACCATCCCGGCAAGACCCATGATTTTTCTTCCGGCAGCGGCGAGGCTAAAGTCTATGCAGTCATGATATCCGCCGAACAGAACACCACCTGCTACTTACTGGAGCCGGACCAGACGATGAAGGAGCATATCAAATCCTGGACAGGAATGAAGTTTTACGAAGACTAAAGAATAAGAACTGCCGCAAAACAATCTGTATCAACCATGCAATACTGAAAAACCGATATATACAGATTGTTTTGCGGCAGTTTTTTAATCCTTACACGTGAATCTGACCCAGTATCTGTCCAATCGGTGCGGCAATCGTCAAATCAGCCTTTACAGCACGCCCTGTCTCAGACTTATTGATCACGACTAAATATTTTCCCCGGAAATAATCAATGAAACCGGCAGCCGGATAAACTACCAGTGAAGTACCGCCGATGATCAGCATATCCGCGCTTCCGATTGCCCGGATTGTGCCCTGTATCACATCTGAATCCAGCCCCTCCTCATAAAGCACCACATCCGGCTTAATCAACCCTCCGCATTTCTTACAGCGAGGAGCGCCTTCTGATTCCTTTACATATTCCGCGCTGTAAGACGCATGGCAGTCCATGCAGTAATTGCGCATAATACTTCCATGCAGCTCATAGACCTTCCTGCTTCCCGCCGCCTGATGGAGACCGTCAATATTCTGAGTCACGACTGCCGAAAGCTTTCCCGTCTGCTCCAGTTCTGCAAGCTTCATGTGCGCCGGATTCGGCCTGGCATCAAGAATCATCATCTTCTCTTTATAGAATTCATAAAATGCATCCGTATGCTGCATAAAAAAACTATGGCTTACGACCTGTTCCGGAGAATATCTGTATGCCTGATGATAAATGCCGTCCGCACTCCTGAAATCAGGGATATTGCTCTCTGTTGACACTCCTGCGCCGCCGAAAAAGACGATATTACTGCTCTCATCAATCATCTTCTGCAGCTTTTCTATTTCCTTCTCATACATCGCTCTTTCCTCCTTTTTTGTAATCACCTGCATTGAAAATGATTACCTGTTTTGCATCTTAAAATATTTACAATCCTCTCAGGCGTCTTCGACATGCCCCTTTTCAATATGTTTTTGTATGATGCCCTGCATACATCTCCATATTTCCCCGGATGTCTCCTCAATCTTCTCATTGCGTTTATAAATCTGTGATTTCCTCACCTTATGCTCTGTCCAACTGAGACCGTCTGAGGCGTCATTCAAGAGCAGCGGCTGAAAATTGTCCAACAGGTGGGCATACTTTGCATCTGCCGTCTCATAACCTTCAAATTCCTCCCACAGCTCCCGGAAGTAACCTCCCTGGTCCTCTGGAAGCAGTCCGAAAATCCTGTCCGCCGCAGCTTCCTCCCGCTCCCGCTTCGTCTCTGCCCCGGCAGCATCGTATGCATAAGTATCTCCTGCATCAATCTCCACCAGATCATGAATCAGCACCATGAGCATGACCCTGCCCGCATCCACTGGTTCCTCTGCGTATTCCTGTAGAAGATACGCCATCAGCGCTATGTGCCACGAATGCTCGGCATCATTCTCTTTACGGCCTGCATCTGCCAGATAAGTCTGACGGAAAATATTTTTCACCTTGTCAATTTCTACAATAAACTGAAGCTGTTTTTCCAACCTTGTCATCTCTTTTGTCTCTTCGCCCATATGTATCCTCCTCATATTTTGCAGCCAATCTGTGACGCAGATTTTATACGTGCAATTCCCATATTTTTTTCTTACGATACTTTACACCGCCCAACTCTCCCGTTATAAAAAGAAAAACAGGCTTTTCAGCCTGTTCACCTTATCTTCTTATCTGACAGGCTCTTGCACCGGCGTGATATTCGAGTATCATCCTTGCCAATACACCTGCTTACAAATCTATCTTACCGCTTGTATCATCATTCACCACATAATAGGCTGCAGATTCCTCCGGCTTGAGATAAATCTTCACATCTTTCATGTCGCCAACTTTATTTTTCAAAACTTTGGTCCACACTTCTTTTACTTTCTGGAAGATTTCTTTTTCCGTATATTCCTTGCCGGAGAACTGAAGGAACATCTCTGTCTTCACTTCTGCCTTCGCAGACGTCTTCTTCGCTGCCGGTTTCTTTTCTGCCGCAGGCTTCTTCGCTGCTGCTTTCTTAGTCTCCGGTTTCTTTTCTTCCTTTACAGTCTCTTCGACCAGGACACCTGCTTTTGTCTCAATTGCCTTCGTGCTGTCTTTTTTTGTCTCAATCGCTTTCTGTGCCGGCTTCGGTTCCGCTGTCTTCTTTTCTGTTGTCTTCGCCGCTGCTGTCTTCTTCTCCACTGTCTTCGCCTCAGCCGCCTTCTCCTCAGCTTTTTCCACTTTGGCTTCTGTAGCCTTCACTTCCTTTGCAGCCGTCTCAGCCACTGCTTTTTTTGATTTTCTCGGCGCCATACTTGCTCCCTCCTAAAAACACTCACGTATTCAATTTCTCTATCTCATAGTGATAAACGCTTTATGACAGATGTATTATACATCATTTTTTATGAAAAGTCAAAAAAACTTACCAAACTCTTAAAAACCGTAATATCATCTATAATTCTTCACATTCACACTGAAAAAAATGCAATTTTCACTATAATGTTTTATTATCCCACTATAATGTTGTAAGATTTCACAAAAATACCCTTCTCCTGCAGTGAAATAATACCTATTTTTTCGGAAATATCCCCGGCAAACCCATAATCATCACATCGGCCTGCCCATGGTTCCAGGCAGACAAAAGGTGCATCCTTCACGGACCAGACGCCAAAATTCGGAAAGCCTTTACAGCGTATGCCTGCATATGGGGTTCCATCCTTATGGCAGAGCCATGCTTCTTCAATCTGTCCGTCATCAAAAACAAGTGCATCTCTTGCAAACATCTCTTCTGTCAGCGGACAGATTCCTTCTTTCAATTCCAACGTATAGAGCGTTTCCGGACGGCCGGTTCCTGTATCCGAATCAAGAAGAAGATACGAGAGAGTTTCTTTTCCCGGGAATTTCAACACATAATCTTCTTTTTTCTCGTCTTTTTTTGCGAACCGGAATGCAGGATGTCCGCCGATTGTAAAATACATCACATGCTCACCACAATTTTCCACCCGCCATTCCACTTTCAGCTCCTTTTCCTGAAGCTGATATCGGATATAAAGTTTAAACTCATAGGGATAGATTTTTTTCGTTTCTCCCGAAGATGACAGCATCCACAATGCCATCTCGTCGGAAGACTCCACGCAGGTAAACATCTGGTCTCTTGCAAATCCATGCTGGGATGTGGGATATGAAACCCCTTCTATCAAAATCTGATTCTGATATGTTTTCCCAACATTAGGAAACAAGACAGGAGAATGCCGCTTCCAGTAGAGCGGATTTCCTTCCCACAGAATCTCCGTATCCTTCTGCCTGTCATAAATCCTGGTAACCTCTGCACCAGCTTCTGCAATTTCCACACACAGGAAATCATTTTCCAGTTTCATCACTTTTTCCCCTTTCTATTCGGAAGCACTGTCATCCGCGCCCTCCGTATCGGACACCTCTAAATCGGAAGTTTCCACCTGCACACACTTATCCAGCAAGTAATCTGCTACCTTCCTCTGGCGGATCGCGTTCTTCAGCATCTCTTCTCCCATCGCCTTCTTGAACTCTTCCACATCGTCATAATCGGCATTATCGGCATATTCCTTGATAAGCTCTTCGTACTCCTTTTCAGAAGGTTCCAACTTCTTTTCCTTTGCCAAAAGCCTGCATGCCGCATTCGCTTTCACAATCTTTTCAGAAGACTCTCTGGTCCGCTTCTCAAACTCCTCCATAGACAGGTTCATATATGTATTGAGGAACTCTTCAAACTCCATCCCATAGCCGTCCGCCACTCTTTTATAATTATCCTCGGTTGTCTTATACTCTGCTTCCACCTCATCCTCAGGAAGCTTATTTACCTCTGTTTCTTCCAAAAGCGCTTCTAAGACTGCCGCCTGCTGTGCATTGGTCACCTGCTGTTCACTGGACTCCTCCATCCGTTCACGTATTTCCTTGCGGTATTCTTCCACGGTCTTGGATTCCTCACTGTTTTCCTGCACCCATTCATCCGTCAGCTCCGGTAACTTATTCTCATAAATCCCATTCAGCGTGATATTAAAATTAGCCACGCTTCCTGCAAGGTCCTGGTCACGATAGTCCGCCGGGAACTGCACCTGGATATCAAAATTATCTCCGACCTCATGCCCCTCAATCTGTTCTTCAAAACCTTTATAGTCTCCTTCAGCGCCTACCATCTGGCCTGAACCAAGTATGACCATAACGCCCGCAGCGCTTCCGCCGCCGAACTCTACCCCATTGACTGTCCCTGTATAATCAATGTCAACCGTGTCTCCGTTCTTCGCTTCCCTTCCGGTAACTTCCACACGCTCTTTATCCGCCGAAAGATAACTGTTGATCGCATACTCCACCGACTCATCCGTGACTTCTGTCTTCTCTATCTTCGGAATCTCCAGCTTTTTATACTTTTTAATCGTAATGTAATCATCCGAAACCTGCGAGCTGCAGCCTGCCAGAGATAAGGCCATCATGCCGCTTACTGCCACTGCAATCCATCTCTTATTCATATCTTCACCTCATATTCCTTACTCATGGCCTTTCAGCCACCGTTTTTTAGTATAGCACACTTCCCACATGAAAAAAAGTGATTTTTCTATGAACTGACTGGAAGTAACTGCCGTCAAAGCAGCGGAGAAAGCAGCCTGCTGAACTGCTCCTTCACCCGGATGACCAACCCCCTCTGATCATATATCTTTCTCGTCACATGAGTACATTTTAACTGGTCTGTCTCAAATACTCTCTCCAGACGCTGAACCGTACGCTCGCTATAGATAACCGCATTGACCTCAAAATTCAGTCCAAAACTGCGGATATCCATGTTGGCAGTTCCCACACAGGCAACCATACCGTCCACACATAGTGTCTTTGCATGTAAGAATCCATTGTTATAAACATAACATTTTGCCCCCGCCTGCACCAACTGCCCGACATAGGAATATGTGGCCCAGTACACAAATGCATGATCCGGCTTGCAGGGCACCATAATCCGCACATCCACCCCGGAACGGGCAGCGATCATCAGCGCATCCAAAATCGATTCATCCGGAATGAAGTAGGGTGTCTGAATGTATACATGATCTTTTGCACTGTGAATCAGCCGCAGATAGTTGTCATGAATAGTTTTTGTCTGAGAATCCGGTCCGCTGGAAATAATCTGCACCGGATCGTGTCCATTTCTTACATAATCCGGAATCTCAAAAAGCTTGTCCTGCAAAAACAGGTTTTCCTTTGCCGCATAATTCCAGTCCAACACAAAGCGCACGGCAAGAGAAGTGACTGCTGCCCCTTCAATGCACAGATGCGTATCCCGCCAATAGCCGAATTTTTTATCATGCCCCAGGTATTCCCTTCCCACATTGAACCCGCCCACAAAGCCAATCCGACCGTCAATGACGACAATTTTCCTGTGATTCCGGTAATTCACACGAAATTGCAGCTGTCCTAACAGAGCCGGGAAGAATTCCGCCACCTGTATTCCTGCTCTTTCCAACCGGTTCCAATCCTTGTTCCGCATGGAACGGCAACCCATACTGTCAAATAGAATCCGGACCTCCACGCCCTCTCTCACCTTCTGGATCAGCACCGGCTCGATTTTTTTCCACAGCTCATCATTCCTGATAATATAATACTGCATGTGGATGTAGCATCTTGCCTGTCTCATCTCATCGAGCAGCGCACGGAACTTTTCTTTTCCATCTGTGTAAATCCGCACATCATTGTTATCCGTCAGCACCGCCTGTCCGGCTCCCAGATTATATAAAATCAGATTCTCAAACCGGCGCATCTCCGGATTTGCCAGACGAAGACGTTTCTTAAAAATCTTCTCTTCCTGCCGGCGGACGGCATAATTCAATTCCCCATCCACCTCCTTTGCACGAAACATCCGGCTCTTATGGTAATCCTGCCCTAAGACCAGATACAAGACAAATCCCAGAATCGGGATAAAATACAAGATCAGGAGCCAGGTCCATACGGTAAGAGGAGACTTACGCTGAAAAAATATAATCACCAATGACAGAAGAATATTGATAAACACCAGATGTTCCATAATAAAGTGAAAGGACGCAACAGATGCATCCCAGATTGTCCCTGCCATATCCTGCCCCCTATCTATTTTGTAATCCTGTTATGCCCGTACTGCTTATTTTCTGATAACTTCTAATAACGAAAGGATACTTCTAATTTCTATTTTTGTCAAGCACTCTAAAGCCGGCAAAACATGGCGAAAAATCACACTTGTCCTCAATGTCTGCTTGCACTTCCTGTAAAAGAATGTTACAATATATTGCGGAATAAGAATGTCAGGAGGGTTTGCCGTGAGCACAGTAACAATTGTATTGCTGGTGGTCTTAGCCGTGTTGATTGCTGCGACTGTCGCACTCTATTTCTTTGGCAAAAAGATGGAGAAAAAGCAGGCTGAACAGAAAGAGCAGATGGATGCTGTCGCACAGACAGTCACAATGATGGTGATTGATAAGAAAAAGCTGAAATTAAAGGATGCTGGTTTACCCGCTGTAGTCGTGGAGAACACACCAAAGTATCTTAGAAGGTCAAAGGTTCCGGTGGTAAAAGCAAAAATCGGTCCCCAGATCATGACCCTGATGTGTGATGCAGAAGTATTTCCCCTGATTCCGGTAGGCGGGAAGCCGATCAAGGCAGTCCTCAGCGGAATCTACATAACCAGCGTGAAGGGAATCCGCGGCTCTTTAGAAAAGCCGCAGCCGAAGAAAAAATTTATGGATCGGTTTAAAAAAGAAGAAAAAAAATAGCCATTCGTCAAATGGTTGTTTTCAAAAAATCCCCGCGGCAGCATGCCGCAGGGATTTTTGTTTATGAAAATTCAGGAATCAAAGTCTCTCTTCTGTCCTTTATGACAGGCCCAATGAAAAATCACCGGATGTTCTGGACATAATATTCATCTTAATGGTACAATCTGCCATCGGCTCATGATTCACATCCAACTCATAATCCAGAGAAACATCTATCGTTTTCTCTGTCACATTCACTTCCATATTCTTCGTATTCACACCGACCAACATCTGTCCGTAGGGAGTCTGATAATAAGTAAGATTCTTCTTATTTTTTTCAAAAATCATATGTGAATTTGCGATTCCCCGTTTGATGATTTCCAGGCTGTCATTTCCCGTAATCTTTATCTCGTTTTTTGTAACTCCCGGAGTTCCTTCTGTCAACTCGTCATAAACTACATAGTGCTTACCATTGCGGCAATAATAGCTTGCCGGTGTCACTACCTCAATCGGTTCATTCTCATCCTCCGGCAGATCGGACATCGCATCCTGATGCAGACCGGAAATACTGACCAGTACATCTTTTGTCATGTTCTCAAATACACTCCTTACCCGGATCATCCGGAAAATCAATCTCTGTACCTAAATGGTTTCTCTGAAACAGCCTTGCTGTTCTAATATCCTTCTATATTCACTACATTTGTCTCCGGCACATCAAATGGCATCACGGTATTGGCAAACTGCCGGAACTTTTCAGCCGTGTCACTGACATAAAATTCATATTGGCTGACGTTTTCTCCTGTTCGTTCATTGGCCATTCCCTGCTTCTCGAGAAGCTTTTTCAAATCCATCGCTGTCTCATATGCCGGATTGACAATCTGAATCTCATCACCCATATAGGCACGGATTTTAGAGCGTAAAAGTGGATAATGGGTGCAGCCTAATATCATGGCATCAATATCCGTCGCCCGCAAAGGCTCCAGATAATGTTCTATGATCTCCTGCGTCACCACATGCTCCTTGAAGCCCTCCTCCACCAGAGGCACAAACAACGGACATGCCTTCTCAATGACCTGAATCTTTGGGTCCATCTCCTGAATAATCTTCGTATACATACCGCTGCGCACCGTGGCATCTGTTCCCACAACGCCAATCTTATGATTCTGTGTAGCTTTCACCGCCGCGCGGGCGCCTGGAAAAACGACTCCTAAAATAGGGACATCGAACTCCCCACGCACGGTATCAAGGGCAAGTGCACTTGCCGTATTACAGGCAATGACAATTGCCTTCACCTGCTTGGTTTTCAGAAAGCGGATGATCTGCTCCGAAAAGCGGATGATCGTCTTCTGAGACTTGCTGCCGTAAGGAACGCGGGCAGTGTCTCCAAAATATACGATATTTTCTTCCGGCAGCTGCCGGATGATTTCGCGCACCACAGTAAGCCCGCCTACTCCGGAATCAAACACACCAACCGGTGCCTCTTTTTTACACTCCATAGTCACTTTGTTATCCATTTCCATGTATTTATGTACCGTTAGGAACTGCCCTTCCGTTACAGACTAAAGCGCCAGCAGCTTGGAAATCTCGTACTGGTGAGCAGAAATCTTCTTCTTCATGCTCAAAGCTTCATTGATATCAAAGTCCACATACTGGCCTGCCTGATATCCTACTACGCGGTTATACTTGCCCTGCATAAGCAGTTCCACTGCCATAGCTCCCATCGTAGATGCATAAACCCTGTCCTTACAGGTCGGGCTTCCGCCACGCTGCATGTGTCCCAGGATTGTTGCTCTTGTTTCAATTCCCGTGGCCTGTTCAATCCTCTTTGCCAGATTGATAGTATCACCCACGCCTTCTGCATTGATGATGATATAGTTCTTCTTGCCACGTCTTTTATTTTCCATAATATCTTTAATTAATGCTTCCTCGTCAAAGTTCTTCTTTTCCTCTGGCAGCAGAATTCTCTCCGCACCATTGGCAATTCCACACCAGAGAGCCAGATATCCAGCATCACGTCCCATAACCTCAATGATGCTGCACCGTTCATGCGATGTGGAGGTATCACGTACTTTATCGATGGCTTCCATAGCTGTATTCACGGCTGTGTCAAATCCAATCGTATACTCCGTACAGGCGATATCCAGGTCAATTGTTCCAGGAAGTCCAATTGTCTTTACTCCATAATTTGCCAGCTTCTGAGCGCCGGCAAAGGAACCGTCACCGCCGATAACTACCAGAGCGTCAATGCCATACTTTTTACAGATTGCTGCTGCCTTCTGCTGTCCTTCTGTGGTACGCATGGACTTGCAACGCGCTGTCTGAAGGAATGTTCCGCCCCGCTGAATGGTATCGGATACGTCACGTGCGGACAAGTCAATAATCTCTTCCTTCAAGAGTCCATGATAACCTTTTCTGATTCCACGCACCTTTAAATCATATGACAATGCAGTTCTGACAACTGCACGGATTGCTGCGTTCATTCCAGGTGCATCTCCTCCACTCGTCAACACACCGATTGTACGTATACGGTCTTCCAAATCATCTAATACCTGCTGCTGTTCCTTGTTTTCCATATCTCCCATTTTTTTCCTCCTCCTTAATGTAAAGTAGAATAACTATATCTCCTAAATCACCTCCTGGCTTTAAATTTTATGCTCCTTTTTCAGCATAGTTCTTTTTCATTTTAAACTATTTATACATGGTTTTCAATAGTCTTTTCGACTACTTTTACCCGCTTTTCTCCAAATTGATTCTGCAGTCTGCCAAGGACTGGCGGACCAATCATGATATTCCGGCTTCTGGGCAGTTTTTTTATAGCCCGCTCTGCCTCACAATAGATAATCACCTCGTCGTCCCCTTCAAAATCCATCAGATGACCATACACAATCTGCTCTTCTTCCAAAAAGGATGCCTTGTCTGGAAATTGAATCCACAATTCCCTTTTCTTCTGTTCAAATGGAACCACCCTTTCGCAGATTAATTTGCTGGGTCTCTCATCCTCCTCCGACACCCTGCCCTTGATAAACACCTTCTGGTCTATTTCTAATATCGCCCGGTTCCGTTCATAGTCCCGCGGAAAGACCACAATCTCCACGGTTCCCAACAGATCTTCCACGGTAACGAACGCCATCATCTGATTCGTCTTTGTATGCTTGACGGTCTTGTCCGTAATCATCCCTCCCACGGTTTCCCTGGCGCCGTCATGTACCTTGGACCGTCCGGACTCTTCATCAGGCTGAAAATCCAGTGTGGTTGCGGAAATATTTTTCCTCCACATTTCTTCATAATCGTCCAGAGGGTGACCGCTGATGTAGATTCCTAATACCTCTTTTTCAAATGCAAGCTGATTTTCCCTGGCATATTCTCCTACGTCTGGCAGCTTAATCTCAAACTGGCCTTTCTCCTCCTCTTCCACCAGATCAAACAACGTCATCTGCCCGCTCATGGCATATTTCTTTTCCTGGTTCACATGGTCAAGAATCTGCAGGTAAATGCTCATAAATTGCTTACGTGTCCCTTCCAGGCAATCCAGAGCCCCCGCCTTAATCAGATTTTCAATGACCTTTTTATTCAGCACATCCTTCATGGACATCCGGGTGATGAAATCTTCCAGATTCTTAAAGACTCCATACTCTTCTCTGTCCGCCACAATCTCTCCAATCACCTGTTTTCCAATGCTTTTGATTGCAGCCAACCCATAGCGGATCTGTCCCGCATCCACGGAAAAATCCGCATATCCCCGGTTGATATCCGGAGGAAGTATCTGAATATCCATATGACGGCAGGCATAAACATATTCCGCCACCTTCGAAGGATTCTCTATCACAGAGGTCATCAAAGCTGCCATAAATTCTACCGGATGATAATATTTTAAAAAGGCGGTCTGATAGGCGACTACCGCATAAGCCGCCGCATGAGATTTGTTAAATGCATATTTTGCAAAATCAATCATCTCGTCATAAATCTTATTCGCGATTATTTCGTTGATTCCATTTTTTACGCAGCCTGGCACATTGGTCTGCTCATCTCCAAAAACAAAAATCTGCCGTTCCCTTTGCATGACATCGCCCTTTTTCTTGGACATGGCACGCCGAAGGAGGTCACTTCGCCCCATAGTATAGCCTGCCAAATCCCGCACAATCTGCATCACCTGTTCCTGATACACGATGCAGCCATAAGTAGGAGACAAGATAGGCTCTAGCTGCGGACAATCATAGGTAATCGAACCCGCCCCATTTTTCCCTTTAATATACTGTGGAATAAAATCCATGGGGCCCGGACGGTAAAGGGCAATTCCGGCAATGATATCCTCCAGGCTGTGAGGTTTTAACTCTTTCATAAATCCCTTCATCCCAGGACTTTCAATCTGAAAAATACCGTCTGTCTTTCCGGTCCCAATATAGTCTAACACTGCCTTATCATTATAATCAATGGTATTTATATCCAATGACGGTTCTTTTTGCCGTACCATCTCCACCGCATTCTGGATGACCGTAAGGGTCCGAAGTCCCAGGAAATCCATTTTCAAAAGCCCTAACTCCTCCAATGTGGTCATCGTAAACTGGGTGGTAATAGAACCGTCCTGTGCTCTGGAAAGGGGCACATATTCATCTGCCGGTTTCTGACTGATGACCACCCCTGCGGCATGCATGGAACTATGTCTTGGAAGTCCTTCCAGACGTTTTGCCATATCTATGACGTTCTTCACCTGCTCGTCTGTCTCATAGGTCGTGCGAAGCTCCGGATTCATCTCCAATGCCTTTGCGATTGTAATATTGGGTTCCTTAGGAATCATCTTTGCAATAGAATCTGCAAATGCATAAGGCAGATCCATCACTCTTCCCACATCCCGGATGACGCCTCGGGCCGCCAATGTTCCGAATGTCACAATCTGTACTACCCTGTCTTTGCCATATTTGCGCACCACATAGTCGATGACCTCCTGCCTCCGCTCGAAGCAGAAATCCACGTCAATATCGGGCATGGAAACACGCTCCGGGTTCAAAAAACGTTCAAACAAAAGCTGATAGCGCAAAGGGTCAATATCCGTAATTCCCAGACAGTAAGACACAATACTTCCCGCCGCGGAGCCTCGTCCCGGTCCTACCGGAATCCCGTTATCTTTTGCATATTTGATAAAGTCCCATACAATCAGAAAATAATCCACATATCCCATGTTTTGGATGGTGTCCAGCTCATAACGCAGCCGCTCCTCGTTTGCTTTGGCCTGGGCTCCATAGCGCCGTTCCAACCCTTCATAGCACAATTTATTCAAATATTCCCAGGAGGTCATTCCGTCCGGGACATCATACTTTGGCAGCTTTGTCACGCCGAATTCAATCTCCACATGACAGCGATCGGCAATCCGCTGGGTATTCTCGATTGCCTGCTGTGCATAGGGGAAAAGTTCTGACATCTCTTGGGGAGATTTTACATAGTATTGTCCTCCCTCATAGCGCATCCTGTTTTCATCGGAAAGTTTTTTCGCAGTCTGAATGCAGAGCAGGATATCATGTGCCTTCTCATCCTCCGCATAGGTATAATGCACGTCATTTGTAGCAACCAATTCGATTCCTAACTCCTCCGACATCTGCAGGAGCCGCTGGTTCACCAAAGCCTGCTCCGGAATGCCATGGTCCTGAAGCTCCAAAAAATAATTTCCTTTTCCGAAAATCTCCTGATACTCCAAAGCTTTTTCTTTTGCATCCTCATAAAGCCCTCTGGACAGATATCTCTGGACCTCTCCTGCAAGACACGCGCTTAAGGCGATAATCCCCTCATGGTATTCACGAAGAAGCTCCTTATCCACGCGCGGCTTATAATAGTATCCATCCACAAATCCTTTGGATACAATCTTCATCAGGTTGGCATACCCTTCATTGTTCTCTGCTAACAGCACCAAATGGTAATAACGGTCATCTCCTCCGGTAAGCTCCCTGTCAAATCTGGAACCCGGCGCCACATAGACCTCACACCCCAGAATAGGATTAATCCCTGCTTTTTTTGCTTCCCGGTAGAAATCAATTACGCCGTACATCACGCCATGGTCTGTGATGGCAGCGCTGTCCATCCCAAGCTCTTTAACCCTTGCAACATATTCTGATATTTTATTTGAACCGTCCAGAAGACTGTACTCCGTGTGGACGTGTAAATGTACAAAACCCATGCTCCACCCCTTTATGCCTGTAAAACTATCATTAAAACTGCGTATTTTAATATATATGAAAACAGGGCGGTTCCCTCTGAGAACTACCCTGTCGTGTGTTTTTTAGTTCAGTAAAAATTATTCGCCATTGATCATGAAACCAATCAGCCTGTCTGTATCCTCTTTCTCATAAGCAAGAATCTCTAACTCCGGAATCTCACCGTTAGAAAAGATATTTGCCATAGATACATACTGAGAAAGCTTGGACTTCAAATTCAATCTGTCTCCTTCTCCTGTCACCAGTTCTACCTTACCTTTGCACTCATCCACTGCCTTGAAGAATGCGTCTATGTCTGTGATGTTCTGTACTTTCATAACTTGTTACCTCCTAAATCTATGTTTAAAACTACATGGCATACCAATTTCTTACTGTAAGCAATCTAAAATTGATATCCCTGCCGGTTACGCTATCATTATACATCTTTTTTCCGAGAATGCAATCTTTTTTTCTTGATGATAAAAAATAGCCGGATAACATTTGCCGAAATGAACGGAGTATGCTATACTAACAACATTGAAAGCACTCAGCATCTACATATTTTTAGAAGATGCAGTTTACTATTTAGAGAAGTTCAAGGAGGGAATCTGATGAGATTAGTAACACGTTCTGATTTTGATGGTTTGGCTTGCGGGGCACTGCTTTTGGAGGCAGGTATTATTGACAGTTGGAAATTCGCACATCCCAAGGATCTGCAGGATGGTCTGGTAGAGGTGAATGAGAATGACTGTCTGGCTAACGTACCTTTTGTAGAAGGCTGCGGTCTGTGGTTTGACCATCATTCCAGCGAGCATGAACGTCTGCAGTTGGAAGGGAAGTACAAGGGCGAGAGCCGTATCACTCCGTCCTGTGCAAGAATTATTTATGAGTATTACGGCGGGGAAGAGCGTTTCCCACAGTTCGGGGATTTAATGGAGGCTGTAGACAAGGTGGATTCCGGAAACCTGACCATTGATGAGATTATGAATCCCACGGGCTGGATTCTGGTTGGCTTTTTGATGGACCCACGGACCGGTCTTGGCAGATGGAGACAGTTCTCCATATCCAACTATCAGTTGATGGAAAAGCTGATGGATGCCTGCCGCACCATGAGCACCGAAGAGATTCTGGCATTGCCGGATGTACAGGAGCGTATCGAGATTTACAATGAGCAGACCGAAAAGTTCAAAAAGATGGTGACCGAGCACACAGAAGTGAAGGGCAATGTAATCATCTCTGATTTAAGAAAAGTAGAACCCATTTATACTGGAAACCGCTTCATGATTTACAGTATGTATCCGGAGCAGAATATTTCTGCATGGATCGTCAGCGGACGCGGAGGACAAGGCTGTTCCGCAGCAGTCGGCTACAGCATTCTGAATAAGACGGCAACACTGGATGTGGGAAGCCTGATGTTGAAGTATAACGGCGGTGGACACAAGAAGGTGGGAACCTGCCAGTTCAGCGATGAGAATATGGATACGGAACTTCCGAAGATGCTGGATGAGCTTTGTGAGATGGCGAATAAATAAGGTATATATGATTTCTCGTAAATCTGACAGATATTGGTAGAATAAAAGAATAGAAAAAATTTCGTCTCTGCTTCTTGATAAAGCAGAGACGAAATTTTTTATTCTTTATACCAATGACTGATTCAGATAAGCCTCCTGCTCCTCAGTCAGAGTATCAATCTCTTTCCCTAAGAAGCGAAGCTTTCTGACTGCCACGTCCGCATCAATTTCCTTCGGAACGTCAATCAGTTTCTCTGTCATATCTCTTCCATGTTCTACCAGATATTTTGCAGAAAGTGCCTGGATTGCAAAGCTCATATCCATAATCTCTGCCGGATGTCCGTCCCCTGCTGCCAGGTTCACAAGACGTCCCTCCGCCAGCACGAAAATCCATCTGCCGTTAGACAGCTTATATCCCTGGATATTCTTCCTCATTTCCTTTGACTCCACTGCCATGGCACGAAGACCTGCCATATTGATTTCACAGTCAAAATGACCTGCATTACAGAGGATAGCCCCCTCTTTCATCTCCATGAAATCTTCTTCGTCAATCACTTTATCGCATCCCGTCACAGTAACGAAGAAATCTCCCAGCTTTGCAGCCTCTTTCATAGGCATCACATCAAATCCATCCATCACTGCTTCAATCGCCTTCACCGGGTCAATCTCTGTCACAATGACTTTGGCTCCCAGTCCCTTCGCTCTCATGGAAACACCTTTACCGCACCAGCCATAGCCAGCTACTACCACAATCTTCCCTGCAACGATCAGGTTCGTAGTACGCATGATTCCATCCCATACAGACTGTCCTGTGCCGTATCGGTTGTCAAAGAAATGCTTGCACTGGGCATTATTCACACGAATCATTGGGAATTTCAACTGGCCTGCCTTGTTCATTGCCTCCAGACGGATAATACCTGTGGTCGTCTCCTCACATCCACCCAGAATCGCCGGAATCAGCTCCTGCATCTCTGTGTGTACCATATGAACCAGGTCTCCCCCGTCATCAATGATGATATTCGGTCCTGCAGAAAGCACTGCCCGAATATGAGAATTGTATTCTTCTTCTGTTGCACCATACCATGCATGAACCTCCAGGCCGGCTTTTACCAATGCTGCTGCCACATCATCCTGTGTGGAAAGCGGATTGGAACCTGTTACATACATCTCTGCCCCGCCTGCTGCCAGAACCTTGCACAGATATGCGGTCTTTGCCTCCAAATGTACGGAAAGCGTAATCTTTTTCCCGGCAAAGGGTTTTGTCTTGCTGAATTCTTCCTCCAGAGTGCGCAGCAAGTCACAGTTTCTCTTCACCCATTCGATTTTCTGCTCGCCTGATTCAGCCAGGCTGATGTCTCTGATTTCACTATTCATTTTCCATCTCTCCTTTTTACGTACAAACGCAATTTTTTCCCAGCCGAATTTTTATTAGAGTGATGGTCGTCTGTCCTATCATCACTGGTAGAATCCGTGAATACGTATTCATGAAACATGCCCGGCAAGCAACAAATATGCATTGCCGGACATCTATTATACTATATTATGGGTCTGCATTTGTCAATATTCAGGATGGGAAGAAGGCTGCTCAATCTGTCCCCGGACTCACAATATGGTAGTATCCTTTTGATGTAATCCGATATACCAGCATGTAGAATACTGCAAAAATCAGGAAACAGCCGACCGTTACACCGATAAGGAGTTTTAAATTTGTCAGGCTGAACAGCGCCAGCATCTTATAGAGCAGCGGAAAAGCAAATGCAAGATGTATTCCCGCAGTGATCAGCGGCAGGAAAAATACAGTCAGCACTTGTGAATTGATGCTTCTTCTGATGTCTTTCTGAGTCATACCTACTTTCTGCATAATCTCGAATCTGGACTGGTCCTCATAGCCTTCTGATATTTGTTTATAGTAAATAATCAGCACTGCAGCGAATACGAATACCACACCCAGCAAGATTCCCAAGAAGAACAAACCTCCATACAATCCATAGAAGCCAGCCCTTTCCCGCGCTACTCCACTGCAGGAAATAGAAAATTCGGAATCTTCCGTCCAAAGCATTCCCTGCTCCGACAATGCATTTTCCAACTTGTTGTGAATCTGAATCTGTGTCTCGTCTTTGCAGTCCAAGTCAAACCCATAAAGCCAGTGCAGTCCGACAATCGGATTTCCCCTCTCTGTAGTCAGTCCTTCCAGAGGAGTTATCACCTCTTTGATATCTGGCACAAAAATATACATAGACGGAATAATCTGCATCGCATCCACCCCATTATCAACAAAATCCGGAACCTTCTTCTTAATTTTTATGTTTTCTCCATCATTGATAGAAATGGTGTCCCCTTCATATTCCACTTTTGTCGTATACAGCAGTGCTTCTCCGGATTCCAATGTTTCATTCTCCCCCATCAAACTGTTGTAATCCTCCACCGGCACTACAAAAACCTGCCAGAAATCGGCATACGCCCTGACCTGAAATGCATATGTCCCGGTATTGTCCGTATAAATCGTTTCATCAATAAGATAGCCTGCAAAATCTGCAGTGCGGTAATCCAGAATATTCTCCGGTCTAAGTCCGCTTTCTTCCGCACTTTTCTCTGTATGTTTCCCACTCTTCGCCGGCTGGCTTGCAAAATCCTGTTCTCCGCCTGCCCGAACAGCCTGTTCTGCCAGCTCCCGGACCTCGTCTGTTTTCCCACCTTCCAATAATTCCAGGCTGTCAACTGATGCATCCAGATTGATATTTCTCGGATACCGGCTGCGCAGACTGTCCTCAGTCCCGATATACAGACACACCGTACCAGACAGCATGACAAGCACCATCGTGCAGAGGATACAGATGGATGCCAGTCCTGCACCATTTCGTTTCATACGGTATACCATGGACGATACGGACACAAAATGGTTCGTCTTGTAATAATAATTTTTATTTTTCTGCAAAATACGGCATATTGTCACAGAACCGGCAATAAAGAGCAAATATGTGGCAATAATGACCATGATGACCGCTACAAAAAACCAGAGCATTGCATCAATCGGCTCTTTAATCGTCACTGCCAGATAATATGCCGCTCCCAAAATAACTGCCCCCGCCAATGCAAGGAGCCAGTTTGCCTTTGGCGGCTTTTCACCTGCATTTTCACTATGCAGCAGTTCCATAGGGCTGGCCAGACGAATCTGCCATAACGTATAGAGCAAAAGGAGCAAAAATATTACGGAAAACTTCTTCAAAGTTTCTACAATGGCTTTTGTTCCAATGGTAAATATAAAGGAGATTTCTCCATGAAGGAGATTGACCATTCCCAGCTCCGCAAACTTTGAAAATACAATCCCCGCCACGAGTCCGCCGCCGAGAGAGATTCCTGCGCTCATCAGGCTTTCCCATATCAGAATCCGTGCCAGATTCCATTTGCCCATACCAAGAATATTATAAAGTCCAAATTCCTTTTTTCTCCTGCGGTTTAGGAAAGAGTTTGTGTAAAATAAGAACAGCAGAGAAAATACACTGATTACAGACAGCCCAAGTCCCAACATTTCCTGTACCACATCTCCACCCGAAACCGACAGCAGCACCTGACTGGTATTTAAAAATGCCACTATATAAAACATCATAACCATCCCCATGCTAGCCAGAATATAAGGGACGTACAGACGTTTATTTTTCCAGATTCCCATCCACGCCAGTCTGGGATAAAATATTTTTTTCATGCTCTGTCGCCTCCTTCCGGCTTTCTCTCCTGCCAGGAACTTTTAGTTGTCAGCATGGTCAAGGTATCTGAAATCTTCTGGTACATCTGCTCGTTGGAGCTGTTTCCCCTATAAATCTGATGGAACACCTCTCCATCCCTGATAAACAATACGCGCTCCGCGTGGCTCGCTGCCTTCACTGAATGTGTCACCATGAGAATTGTCTGCCCATTGTAGTTAATCTCACCAAACAGTCTCAATAATTCTTCCGTCGCGTTAGAGTCCAAGGCCCCCGTCGGTTCATCTGCCAGCACTAGCCTGGGATTCGTAATCAAAGCCCTTGCCACGGCTGCCCGCTGTTTCTGGCCTCCGGACACTTCATAGGGATATTTCTTCAAAAGCTCCGTAATCCCAAGCTGAGCGGCAATAGGCGCAAGTCTCTGACTCATCTCCGTATAATTTTTTCCTGCAAGCACCAACGGCAGGTAGATGTTATCCTCCAATGTAAAAGTATCCAACAGGTTAAAATCCTGAAACACGAATCCCAGATTATCCCGCCGAAATGCAGCAACCGCAGATTCTTTAATCTTAGAAAAATCCCATCCATCCAGCTTCACAACGCCTCCGGTTGGCTTATCCAGTGCAGCCAGGATATTGAGCAGGGTCGTTTTTCCAGAGCCGCTCTCTCCCATAATTGCCACATATTCTCCTTCCTCCACACTGAAAGACACATTTTTCAATGCCTCTACTTTATTCCCACCGAACCGGGTGGTATACGTTTTCTTCAAACCATTGACTTCCAATATACTCATGATGATTCCTCCTCCATAAAAATCCAATATATTTATCTTCTTTCATGAATCCCCTGAAAACTTTCCGACATTTTGATTCATATTTCGTAAATTTGGATGTTCAAGAGCTTCTTGTATTATAATACAAAAAAGTGAAGTCTACAGCCATAGAATCAGCTTACATTTTATGTGGTGCGTCTTACAGTTTTGTAAGA
>CANOBT010000024.1 GCA_947564305.1 uncultured Lachnospiraceae bacterium
ATGCTTTCCGGAATTATGTTCCCTATGGAACTGCTTCCAAAAGCGTTTCAAACAATAGGAAAACGATTTCCGGCTTCATGGGGATATAAACTAATGACAGAGAGTGTTTTTAAGTTTGAAAGCCTTTTGCTATTTCTTTTGATTTTTGTCTTAGCTATTGTTATGTGTAATATTCTGCTGCGAAGAATTGATAAATAGCAAATCCAGATCTCCCATCCTTATCCCCGTTCCCTGACTATCACATGGATACTGTCTCCCGGCTGTTTCCCTATCCGGGAACGGATGTCTTTACGTACGCCTATGATATAACAGATACTCCCGTCAAGATTCTTTATGCCCATATTTACAATCTTCTTGCAGTTGACCATAAAACAGATAGATGCAGAAGGTCCTGCCATTAGCAGCTTCTTCTGCATACTATATTGTATCCAAAGGCAAAGGCCTATCTAGATTTCCTCCGGCAAAGGGTCCCATTCATTCAGTCCGAGTCCTTGTCTGAATTTCGCCTGCTCCAACGTAAGGGCCGGCGGGTCGTCCGCCAGATAATCCATCAGTTCTTCAATCCCCTCCCTAGTCACATTATTGATCAGAAAAATCCGTTCACATCCCGCATTCACCAGCCATTGTCTCACCATGGGAATATTGGCATAGGGAGAATCAATCTTTGTAATAATTCCTATAAGCGGACGCAGAATAAAGGAACGGCCGCCGGGGCCGAACAGATTAAACGGCTCATCTGCTGCCTGAACCATCGCCACCACATCGGCCTCAAATGAAAAACAGGCAAGTCCCACACTAAAACGCTTGGACTCCGCATATTCGCCGGGCGAATCAATCGTATTCTCGTCCGTATTCGTATATTGTGTCTTTACATAATGAAGTTCTTCGCCTTTCAGCGCCTGTGTCAGAGAAGTTTTTCCTGCCTCACTTCTGCCCATCAAAAAAATTTTTTTCATTTTTATTATCCTGTTCCTTTATCTTAACTTTTATGGACTTTGCAGGTCTGAAAGCCCAATTCTTCACCGAAAAATCTGACCACCTCTTCCACTGCGGTCTGAACCTGAGACAGACCTCCTGTGAGAATCAGAGAGCCGCAGAAACGATCCATAAATCCAATTTCTACATCTGCACTCTTGACTGCAAAATCGGCGGCTACCACAACAGCTTCCCATGGTGTGAAACGGATCAGCCCTATGGACTCTCCGGTATGATCCTCACCTTCATGCACACCGATGTGCAGAGCCAGATTCTGATAGATACAAGTCTGAGAAGGACTGAGCACATGAGCCAGGCATACCTCCTTGCCAGGAACCCGTACACGGGTCATACGAAGCTTTTTTCCTTTCAGCCGTTCATAATCATTATGAAACAGCTTTTCCAACAGTTCTTCCTTTGTGATCTGAGCCATAGTTTTACTTCCTATCTCTTCGTAATATCGCAGACTACATATCCCATGTAATCCCGGAAATAGTCTACAATCTCCGTCATCGCCGAAAAAACATCTGAGATATCGCCTGTAATGATCAATGTGCCGGTAAACCGGTCTGCAAAGCCAAGATAAATATTGCCGCTCTTCACCGCAATGTCAGATGCAATGACCGCAGACTCCGGCGGCGTCATATTCATAATTCCAATCGCGGACGAGCGGTAATCTACTTGAGGATTTAAGCCTAACTTCTGGTATATGATCGGAGCCGGACCGCCCATCACATGGGCAAATGTAATTTCCTTGCCGGCCACAGTTTCCTGCACAATTCTAATTTGTTCTTCATGCGTATTTTCCATTGATTCGTTCCTCGCTTCCGGAAATATTCTACTATCTCTGTACTCTGGCTCCTGCCCCGCCCATAATAGCTTCCACTTCCTTTTTACTTGCCATCGTGGTATCTCCAGGCGTTGTCATTGCCAGCGCACCGTGAGCCGCACCATAGTTCACTGCCAGCTCGGCATCTCCTGTAGTCATCAGCCCATAAATCAAACCAGAAGCAAAAGAGTCTCCACCACCAACTCTATCCATAATCTCCAGACCTTTGTAATCCTTTGCCTTATAAATCTCACCGTCTGCCCAGCAGATCGCGCTCCAGTCGTTGACCGTTGCTGTCTTTACTTCACGCAGTGTAGTAGCTACTGCTTTGAAATTCGGATATGTTTTTGCTGCCTCATTGATCATCTTCTTATATCCGTCCAGATTCAGCTCCTTCAGATTCTCGTCATTTCCCTCTATCTCAAAACCAAGACATGCAGTAAAATCTTCTTCATTTCCAATCATTACGTCTACATATTTTGCGATTTCTTTATTAACCTCCTGGGCCTTTTCCAACCCGCCGATGGCGCTCCACATAGAAGGACGATAATTCAAATCATAAGAAACGATCGTGCCATACTTCTTTGCTGTTTTGATAGCAGCCAGAACGGTTTCGCAGGACTGTTCGGACAATGCTGCATAAATCCCTCCTGTATGCAGCCAACGAGCACCAAGTTCACCGAAAATATAGTCAAAATCGAAATCTTCCGGTGTCGCCTTCGCAATAGCTGTGTTGGCACGGTCGGAGCATCCGACAGCACCGCGGATGCCAAATCCCCGTTCTGTAAAATTGATACCGTTCCTGCAGATACGTCCAATACCGTCTGTCTTCATCCACTTGATCAGAGATGTGTCCACACCTCCCTGGTTGATAAAGTCTTCCATAAGCATTCCCACTTCGTTATCAGCAAACGCAGTGATCACTGCAGTATTCATCCGAAAACATTTCCTCAGGCCACGTACTACGTTATACTCTCCGCCCCCTTCCCATGCTCGGAAGGACCTTGCGGTTCGAATCCTGCCCTCGCCAGGATCTAGTCTGAGCATGACCTCTCCAAGGGATACTGCGTCATATTTACATTCACCTGCGCTTCTCAAATTTAAATCCATTTTTTTATCCTCCTTATGAAGCAAATCTTTTATATATTATAACACTATATACCGCCTATTATCAATGGATATTTCTACAGCTTATGCCCTGTCTCTTACACTGTCAATAAACAGTAATCTTGATTTTTCCAATCCATCAGAATATACTTATGTAAAAAGAGATGGAACAGGAGAAAAATACAGCAATGGAACAAATGTCATTATTCGATAACCGCAAAGAAAGTATCCCTCTCGCCAGCCGCTTAAGACCTGCTTCTCTGAAAGATTTCGCAGGCCAGGAGCATCTGCTCGGTCCAGGCAAGATGCTGCGCCAGCTAATTGAAAAGGATCAAATTACCTCTATGATCTTCTGGGGACCGCCGGGTGTAGGCAAGACAACCCTTGCCAGCATCATCGCAGGACGGACAAAAGCAGATTTCATTAATTTCAGTGCAGTTACCAGCGGCATCAAGGAAATTAAAGAGGTAATGAACCAGGCGGAACAGAGCCGCCGCATGGGAATCCGCACCGTCCTTTTTGTTGACGAAATCCATCGTTTCAACAAAGCGCAGCAGGATGCCTTTCTGCCCTTCGTGGAGAAAGGAAGCATCACATTAATTGGAGCTACCACAGAGAACCCTTCCTTCGAGGTCAATGCTGCCCTGCTCTCCCGATGCCGTGTCTTTGTCTTAAAGGCGTTGGAGGAATCTGATCTGGTCCGGCTGCTGAACAATGCCCTGAATCACCCTTCCGGCTTCGGCACGCAGCATATTCAGATTACCCAGGACCAGCTTCGGGCAATTGCCGCCTTTTCCAACGGGGATGCAAGGACGGCCCTCAATACATTGGAGATGGCGGTCCTGAACGGAGAAATCAGCGCCAAGGGAATCACGGTCACGGAGGATGGACTTGCCCAGTGTATCAGCCGGAAATCTCTTCTGTATGATAAAAATGGTGAAGAACATTATAATCTCATTTCCGCCCTGCACAAATCCATGCGTAACAGTGATCCAGACGCAGCCATCTACTGGATGTGCAGGATGTTGGAGGGTGGAGAAAATCCACTCTACATCGCAAGACGGCTGATCCGTTTTGCAAGCGAGGATATCGGTATGGCAGACAGCCATGCCCTGCTGGTGGCTGTGGCCGTTTATCAGGCTTGTCATTTCCTAGGTATGCCGGAATGTAACGTTCATTTGACCCACGCCGTGACCTACCTTTCCCTGGCTCCCAAGTCCAATGCTCTATATACCGCTTGTGAAGCCTGTATGCAGGAGGTAAAAGAACGGCGTGCCGAACCGGTTCCCCTGCAGCTTCGTAATGCTCCCACAAAACTGATGAAGGATTTGGAATATGGGAAAGGCTACCAGTATGCCCATGATACAGAGGAAAAACTGACTCATATGGAATGTATGCCTGAATCACTGAAAGACCACCGCTATTACTTCCCAACAGAACAGGGTGAAGAGAAAGCAGCAAAGCAGCGTCTTGAAAAAATCCGGATGTGGAAACAGCAGACAGATTAACAGGCAAGCAGGCAATCCATCTGCAAAGCCGATTGGTTACAAAAAGGAGGAGCCAGATATGAAAAGTATTGGCATTGATATTGGAACAACGACGATTAGTATCATTGTGATGAATATTTCGAATCATACTATTGAACAGACATACACGCTTGACAACGGCATGTTTCTTCCTACAGCCTCTCCGTGGGAACGCGTGCAGAATGTCCCGGCTATTTTATCAAAGACGGAGACCTTACTGGAAGAACTGACTGACCGCGTCCATGACATTTCCTCCATTGGGCTGACCGGGCAGATGCATGGTATCGTCTATATTGACCAGACAGGCGCTGCTGTCAGTCCGCTTTATACCTGGCAGGACGAGCGTGGAAATCTGGCCGATTATCGGGAGAACAAAAGCGTCTCTTCTTTTCTATACGAAACCTATGGCATCAAGGCAGCCGCCGGCTATGGAATGACAACCCATCTTTACAATGTAAAAAAAGGGCTTGTACCCTCAGAAGCCGTTTCCTTCTGTACCATCAGCGATTATCTCGGAATGCAGCTGACCGGACGTAAGTATCCCTTGCTCCACATCAGCCAGGCAGCCAGCCTGGGATTGTATGACTGCACAGCCCATGTTTTTCTATCGGATATTCTCGCAGAAAACAAGGCTTTGCCACCTGTTCTTCCTCAGATTACAACAGATTTTATACCGATTGGCCTGTTCCGTGGAATTCCGGTTACCGTTTCAATTGGTGATAATCAGGCTAGCTTTCTTGGTTCCGTGAAAGACAGCCAAAACTCCATCCTTGCCAATATAGGAACCGGGTCTCAGATTTCCGTATGGTCTGATGTCCACTATGAAGGCCAGGGCATCGAAGCCAGACCTCTGACTAAAAATTCTTTCCTGCTGGCTGGAGCTGCCCTCTGCGGAGGGACTGCCTTTGCTGCGTTGGAAAATTTCTTTCGGGAATATGCTGTGGCAGCAGGCGGGCCGGATGTTCCCCAATATGATATTATGAAGCGTCTGTTGGAGGAAAAGCCCGCCGAATCATGGAATGTTCGGACTACCTTCGCCGGTACAAGGGAACACCCCGGTGAATCTGGTTCCATCAGCGGAATCCGTCTGGACAATTTTCATCCATCCTCAATGATACGCGGCATATTGAGCGGAATGTCAGAAGAACTCTACGGATTATATAACATCATAAAAAAAGAAACCGGACTTTCCAGAACCAGGCTGATTGCATCTGGGAATGGAATCCGAAAAAATATTGCACTCCGTCAAATCCTTCAAACCCGTTTTGATATGCCTCTGGAAGTGGTAGACCATGAAGAAGAAGCAGCTTTCGGAGCCGCTATCAGTTCTCTTGCTGCCACAGGAATACTTTCTTTAGAGCAATGGATGGGATTATAAGTTTATGCCTTGTTTTCTTCCTGGGATTCCCGTATAATAGACAGAGCAAATATTACAAAAAGGATAGAAAAAACATGAATTTACGAAGTAAATTAGCAATTACATGCGCAAAAGCGACCAGCACATTGATTAAAAAGCTAAACCGCGGAAGCGGGGTCACCCTTCCGGGCTATGTAGCCCGGTTGATTGATCCCAAAATCCTCTCCACCATGTCCCAGATGATTCGTGAGAAAACGATTGTCACCATGGGCACGAATGGCAAGACAACCACCAACAGTATCTTATATCATGCCTTGAAAGCGGAAGGAAAAAAAGTCATCATCAACCGTACCGGAGCTAATATGCTCAATGGCATCATCTCGGCCTTTGTCCTTGCCACGGACAAGCACGGGAATCTGGATGCGGACTACGCCTGTATTGAGGTGGATGAGATTGCCTCCGTAGGTGTGCTGCCGCAGTTAAAACCAGATTGTGCCCTGCTGACCAACATTTCCCGCGACCAGTTGGACCGTTTTGGAGAGGTGGATATTACATTTCAAAAACTAAAAACAGCGGTTACCAGCGTCCCTGATACCACTTTAATCATCAACTGTGATGATGTGCTCTCTTACACATTGGCGGCTGAGAGCAAAAATCCCTTCGTCACCTTCGGAATCAATGAACAGATTTTTGATGATATTTCCCGTTCCGAAATCCGGGAAAGCATTTTCTGCCGCTCCTGCGGAAAAAAACTGGATTACGAATTTTTCCATTATGGGCAGCTTGGCATCTACCGCTGCCCGAACTGTGGGTTGGAGCGCCCAAAGCCGGATTATACGGCAGAACAAATCAATTTCCATGATGAAGTCTATTCTTTTGAAATGGATGGAATGCACGTTGATTCCACTGCCCGGACCCCATATAATATTTATAACACGCTGTCCGCCTATGCCGCACTCTGCGCTCTGGGAGCGCCAAAAGCACATTTCCTAAAAATGATAGAGGCCTTTGATTATGGCAATAACCGAGAGAGTATCTTTACTATCCATGGTGCACGTGTGCAGCTGCATCTGGCGAAAAACCCCATTGGTTTCCAACAGAAGATTTCTCTTCTCCTAAAGGACCCGAATCCTAAGGATGTGATCATCCAGATTAATGACACCTATCAGGACGGGGAAGATATTTCCTGGCTGTGGGACGTGGATTTTCAGTACCTGGCTGATGCCAATGCAGCTACCATTACGACCAATGGCACACGGCGGCATGATATGGGACTGCGTTTGAAATACGAAGATATCAACTGTACCTCCACCACAGATTTGAAGGGCACCATCGAAAAGCTGACAAAGACAGGCACAAAGAATTTGTATGTCATCGTCAATTATTCCGGGCTCTACCGCACAAATCATCTGCTGACAGAGCTGGAAAAAATGTAATGTTTCGTATGAAGAAAATACGGGCAAGTAGGCAATCACTTGCGTTGCAAGTGGTTACAAAAAACAGGAGGAAACAGCAAAATGAAAAAATTGACAATCGGACATTTATACCCTGACCTGCTGAATCTGTACGGTGACCGCGGCAACATCCAGTGTTTCCGCAAGCGCCTGGAATGGCGTGGGATTGAGGCAGAGGTAATCCCCTTTCTCTCTGGCGATGAGATTGATTTTGACAAGCTGGATATTGTGCTCTTAGGCGGCGGATCAGACCGGGAACAGGAGCTAGTATGCCAGTCTTTAAAAACAATTAAACATGATTTTAAGAAATATGTGGAAGACAACGGAGTTGTATTGGCTGTCTGCGGCGGCTATCAACTTCTTGGGAACTACTATAAGACTGAAAAAAAGACTATCGAGGGACTGGAAATTCTAGACATTTATACAGAATGGGAACCTGAACGGTTAATCCGCAATATTGTACTGAACAGCCCCCTATTTGATACACCAGTGGTGGGATTTGAAAACCACGGAGGGCGTACTTTCATTGGAAATCATACGCCTTTTGGAAAAGTATTCTTCGGCCTTGGAAATACCGGAAAGTCCGGCTATGAGGGTGTTGTCTACAAAAATATAATCGCCACTTATCTCCACGGCCCACTCCTTCCAAAAAATCCTCACGTCTGTGATTATCTGCTGGAACGAGCATTGGTTAGAAAATATGGAAATGATATCAAGCTGGAGCCTTTGCCGGATAAACTGGAGCACAAGGCCAACAGCTATATTGTAGACAGATACAGTGACAAAAAATATGTCTTAAAAGAAACCATTAAACGATACACGTAAAAATCACAAAAAAAAACAACCTTTATTCCAGAATATATTTCTTCTGTGTGTAAAGGTTGTTTTTATCTCTGACATATTACTTCTTCCTGCTTAGCCGGATTGCTTTTATAATCTGTACTACAGGCAGATTCAAGAATGCAAGTCCATAAACTTCAAGCAATTGCATCCACGTCAGCGCCTGTACTTTGAACACTCCCTTGAACACAGGAGCCTTCAATACCAGAGTAATCAGTGCCAGCCCCAGGAAAAATGCTCCAAACAAATAGATATTGTTGAAAAATTTCTTCTTAAAAATCACAGGTTTATCATCTTTACAGTTAAATCCATGTACCAGTCTCGCCATGCACAATGTACCAAATGCCATAGTACTTGCCAACAGAGCATTGCCTGAATGATAACCAATCATAAATGCGATCATCGTTGTCACTCCGATACACAGACCTTCGATTCCTATTGTAAACAAAAATTCCTTCGACAAAATAGATTCCTTAACCGGTCTTGGTTTCTCTTTCATCACATCCTTTGTGTGAGGTTCCAGCCCAAGCGCAATTGCCGGAAGGCTGTCTGTCAAAAGGTTAATAAATAACAGATGCACTGGTGCAAAAGGAACCGGCAGACCTGCAATGGATGCATACAATACGGCCAGTATAGCTCCAAAATTTCCGGATAATAAAAACTGAATCGAATTTTTAATATTTTGATACACATTCCGGCCATTTTCTACTGCTTTTACAATAGTTGCGAAATTATCATCCGTCAAGACCATAGAAGCTGCATCCTTAGATACCTCACTCCCCGTAATTCCCATAGCGACACCAATATCCGCCTGTTTAAGCGCCGGAGCGTCATTGACTCCATCTCCAGTCATAGAAACGATATTTCCCTTATCCTGCCATGCATGGACAATCCGGATTTTATGTTCCGGTGATACACGGGCATATACCGAAATATCCTCCACAAAATCTCTCAGCTCTGCGTCTGTCATGGCATCTAGCTCCGCACCTTCACATGCCTCCGATTCATCTTTTAAAATACCAATCCTTTTTGCGATTGCCGCCGCAGTAACCTTATGGTCACCAGTAATCATAATCGGACGGATTCCTGCCTGTTTACACTCCTCGACTGCTGCCTTTGATTCCTCCCTCGGCGGGTCCATCATTGCAATTAACCCGATAAATGTCAAGTTCTCTTCGTCCTCAAGCGTCAGTTCATGATTGACTGGTATTTCTTTGTATGCAAATCCCAGCACACGGCGCCCCTCTTTTGAGAATGCCCGGTTTTGAGCCTCGATATTTCTCTCATCTCTTTCTGTCAAGATACGCACGCCCTCAGATGTCTGGATATGCATCATTCTATCCAGAAGAACATCCACTGCTCCTTTTACAAGCATAGTGGATCTGCGTTCCATAATATGCTTTGTAGACATCAGCTTCCTGTCGCTGTCAAACGGAAGTTCCCCAAGCCTGGGGTATTTTTCCCTGACATCCATGGACTGAATGCCGAGCTGGTCTCCCAAGTTAATCAATGCTGTTTCCGTCGGATCTCCAATCTCAATCCCATCCACATTGGTAGAGTCATTACACAAAATACTGCTCAAAAGCAGCATACTCTGCTGCGGATCGCTGACATCAATCTGGTCTGCATGAATACGCATTCCATTTACATAATAGTCCTCCACAGTCATACGATTCTGTGTCAATGTCCCGGTCTTATCGGAACAAATCACCGACACACTGCCCAGTCCCTCTACCGCCTGCAATTTCCGAATAATCGCATGTTCTTTCGCCATCTTCTGTGTGCCAAAGGAAAGTACGATTGTAACAATGGAGCTCAATGCTTCCGGGATAGCCGCAACCGCCAACGCGACTGCGAAAAGAAAGGCATCCCCCATATCGCCTCCGCGAAAGACCTGAATCCCAAATAGTGCAGCGCAGAAAATCAAAATAATAATGGATAATTTCTTTCCAAATTGATCTAAGCTTATCTGAAGCGGAGTTCGTTTTTCAGATGTTGTATTTAAAAGCTTCGCAATCTTACCAACCTCTGTATCCATCCCGATTCCCGTTACCACAAAGGAGGCTCTCCCATAAGTTGCAAAAGTCCCCGAATAAACCATATTGTACCTATCACCGATGGGAACCTCACCGTGAATGGTCCCTATCCCTTTTTCTACTCCGAGACTTTCTCCGGTCAGTGCACTCTCATCTACTTTCAGGCTGGCACATTCCAAAAGCCGCCCGTCTGCCGGAATATAATCCCCTGCATCCAATAACACAATGTCACCGATGGTCACCTCTGCAGACGGAACCTGAACTACATTCCCATCCCGCAGCACCTTTGCCTCCGGTCCGGACAACTTTTTCAGACTGTCTAAAGACTGCTCTGCTTTCATGGTCTGCACGGTTCCAAGGATTGCATTCATGGTAATCACAACCAGAATGACAATTGCACTCTCCACATCTTTGAGCAGACCGGAGACCACCGCCGCAATAATCAAGATAATGACCAGAAAGTCCTTATACTGCTCCAGAAAAATGCTGAAAATTGTCTTCTTTTTCCCCTCTATCAGCTCATTTGGACCATATTTCTCCTGGTGTTCCCTGACCTGTGCAGATGACAAAGGCTCCACTGAACCATTTACCTTCTGCATCACTTCATCACCCGATAACTGATAATATTCACTCATATAAAATCCTCCTTCAACACAGCCAGCCTAAAAAACAAATCCTCCTGTAACTATTCTTCCCCATTTTCCTTATATACATCATAAAGTCTCGAAAAAATGTTCCATACTCTATCTTTCCCTATAACAAAAAAGAAACTCCTACTGCATGCAAAATGCAATAAAAGTCTCACCAATAATCACGATATGGATGAATACTCATCACATTAAAGACATCGTGCACACTCGTAACGTCGATTACTCCCTTCCAACTGACAACTACTATAAAACACTTTCCAACAAATGTCAACAAATTTATTCTTTCCAGGTCATTCATACATATACCTGTATTAAAAAAGTCCCATAAACATAAAGTTTACAGGACTTTTCTACATGATTCAAGTATTAACAATTTTAAGATTAAACAATCCCCTGAGCCATCATAGCATCTACAACTTTCTCAAATCCGGCAATATTAGCACCTGCAACATAATTACCCTTGCATCCATACTTTTCTGCAGAATCAATCATGTTATGGCAGATATTTACCATGATATCTTTCAGCTTTGCATCTACTTCTTCAAATGTCCAGCTCAGACGTTCGCTGTTCTGAGACATCTCCAGAGCAGATGTTGCAACACCGCCTGCATTAGCTGCTTTACCTGGTGCAAATAAAATACCATGCTCCTGTAAATACTCTGTTGCTTCCATCGTAGTTGGCATGTTTGCGCCCTCAGCCACTGCAATACATCCATTCGCAGCCAGTGCCTTTGCATCCTCTAAGTGCAGCTCATTCTGTGTTGCACACGGAAGTGCAATATCAACCTTTACAGACCATACGCCTCTGCCTTCATGATACTCAGAATTCGGACGGTAGTTCTTATATTCTGTCAGTCTTGCACGTTTCACTTCTTTGATTTCTTTCAATGCTGCCACATCAATACCTTCCGGATCGTATACCCAGCCAGTAGAATCGCTGACTGTCACTACCTTTGCACCCAACTGCTGTGCCTTCTCTGTTGCATAGATTGCAACATTACCAGAACCTGAAACAGCAACGGTCTTGCCTGCCAGTTCGATGCCGTTCAGTTTCAGCATCTCCTGTGTCAGATACAGAAGTCCATATCCGGTCGCCTCAGTACGAGCCAGAGAACCGCCGTATGACAAGCCCTTTCCTGTCAATACCCCCTCGAAAACTCCACGGATTCTCTTGTACTGTCCAAACATATATCCAATTTCCCTGGCACCTGTTCCGATGTCTCCTGCCGGAACATCTGTGTCAGCCCCAATATATTTGCAAAGTTCTGTCATAAAACTCTGGCAGAATGCCATAATCTCTCTGTCTGATTTTCCCTTCGGATCAAAGTCAGAACCGCCCTTTCCTCCTCCAATCGGAAGACCTGTCAAAGAGTTTTTAAAAATCTGCTCAAATCCCAGGAACTTGATAATACCAAGATTTACCGATGGGTGCAGACGAAGCCCTCCCTTGTAAGGTCCAATCGCACTGTTAAACTGTACACGATAACCGGTATTCACATGAACCTGTCCGTTATCATCTACCCATGGCACACGGAACTTGAACTGTCTTTCTGGCTCTACAAGTCTTTCCAGAAGGGCATCTTTCCTGAACTTCTCTTCATTCGCCTCAACGACAACACGAAGAGATTCCAACACTTCTTTTACAGCCTGATGAAATTCTGGCTCTGCCGGATTTTTTTTCACTACCAATTCAATTACTTCATCAACATATGACATACTACGCATTCCCTCCAAACGTAAAATGGCCGGACAGACAAAGCCGCCCGGCGTATATTCTGACATCTTGCCTACGCAGTCTATTCTATAAGCTAATTAAAAACTTGTCAACAAAAAATTTCAACGCATATCTATAATATTTTTATGCATATTTATAAATTTTTTATGCAATTTTTTATTTCTGGCTTAAGACATAGGGAAAATTCCACTTATGGGCGTACCTGACCGTTCCCGAATATAATATATTTCGTAGATGTCAAAGCCAGCAATCCCATTGGTCCGCGTGCATGAAGTTTCTGTGTACTGATCCCGATTTCTGCGCCAAATCCAAACTCAAATCCATCCGTAAACCGGGTGGAGGCATTCACATAGACTGCAGCCGCGTCAACCTCGTCCTGAAATTTCAACGCATGATTGTAATCATTTGTGATGATAGATTCCGAATGTCCGGTATTATACTGATTAATGTGGGATATTGCTTCCTCAATAGAGTCTACCACTTTCACCGAGATAATGGCATCCAGATATTCTTTTCCCCAATCCTCCTGCACTGCCGGAATAATCTCTGGTGAAATCTCGCAGGCGCGCTCGTCTCCGCGGATTTCTACCTGATGAGTTTTGAGACAATTCACAATCTGAGGCACTGCTTCCTTTGCAGCAGATGCATGAACCACCAAGGACTCACAGGCGTTGCACACACCCATGCGCTGAGTCTTTGCATTCTCAATAATATCCACGGCCATAGAAATGTCCGCACTGTCATCTACATAGATATGACAGTTCCCTGTACCTGTCTCAATGACCGGCACTGTGCTGTTTTCTACCACATTCGCAATCAGGCCGGCACCGCCGCGCGGAATTAAAACATCAATATATTGATGAAGCCTCATCATCTCGCCGACTGTTTCCCTGCTCGTATCTTCTACCAGAAGGATTGCATCCTGCGGAAGCTTTTCTTTTTCCAGTCCTTTTTTGATGATACGGACTATAGCCAGATTGGAATTGATTGCATCACTTCCGCCCCTTAAGATCACCGCATTTCCTGTCTTAAAGCAAAGTGCAAAGGCATCTGCTGTCACATTAGGCCTGGATTCATAGATGATTCCCACCACACCAAGAGGCACCCGTTTCGTTCCGATGCGCAATCCGTTGGGACGATTCTTCATACTCAAAACCTCACCGATTGGGTCATCTAAGCCTGCCACCTGACGAAGCCCTTCTGCCATATCTTTGATACGCTGCTCTGTCAGACGCAGCCTGTCAATCAAAGACTGTTTGATTCCTTTTTCCTCTGCTGCCCTCAAATCTCTTTCATTTTCCTTCAGCAGATATGTACTCTGAGAGCACAATTCTTCTGCTACCGCCAACAGACCTCTGTTTTTTTCTGTAGTTCCAAGCTTTGCACATAGACGCGATGCATCCTTAGCACGCACGCCGATGGTTTCCATATAACTCTCCATAATCTCTATCTGTCCTTTCACTTTTAATTCCTATTATTTTCATTCTTTCTGGCATTTTTTGCCTTTCTTCTAAACTGCGCCCTCTCAGGTGCTAATTCATCTCCTATGGCTTTTCCATGCTCCTTCGATAAAAACAGTGTACCAATCTTTTTCCCTGCCATAATATCATTGATCGTATAAATATTATCCCCACTTGCAATCACCATATCTGCACCGGAATTAACTACAATCTTTGCCGCATTTACCTTGGTCGCCATACCGCCCGTTCCAAAATCACTGGAAGCGCCTTTTGCCATATGCTCCAACTTTTCATCAATCTCTACCACAGTGTGGATGAAACGAGCGTGAGGATTTTTCTTGGGGTCGTCGGTATACAACCCTTCAATATCTGACATCAAAATCAACAAATCTGCCTGTACCAGCTCAGCAACATTTGCTGCCAGTGTATCGTTATCCCCAAAATTTCCATAAGACAGCTCATCCGTAGAAATGGCATCATTTTCATTGACAATCGGCACCACATTCATGCGAAACAGCTCATCAAAGGTACGCTTTGCATTTTTACGGCATTCCTCATTGGTCACTGATTCCTTTGTCAAAAGTACCTGCGCCGTAAGCTGGCTGTACTCGTTAAACAACTTTTCGTAGATCATCATCAGCCTTGCCTGCCCCACTGCCGCACAAGCCTGCTTTTCCGCCTCTGTTTCCGGCCGTTTATCGAGGCCTAAAGCTGTTCTGCCGACTCCCACTGCACCAGAGGATACCACGATTACTTCTTTTCCCTTATTTCTAAGATTAATCAAAATACGCACAAATTTTTCCAGCTTTTCCAGATTGATATTTCCGGTTTCCGCATAAGTAATGGTTGTGGTCCCCACCTTAATCACAATTCGTTTCTTTTGTCGTAAAATCTCTTTTCTATCCATGCTCTCTCCCACTTTAGCGTGCCTGTATATAAATCTGGTAAATATCTTCCTGATTCAATTTCTTAACACAGCCAATGGTCCTGCCGCCGTCAAAACTACACTTCCTTGCCAACTCCTTCATTTCCTCATCTGTCGGCTCAATTCCCAGCTCCTTCAGATTGGTGGGCATCTGGATAGAGCGGTAAAATTCCTCCATGGCTTCAATTCCCTTTTTGGCTGTCTCCATCACATCTCCGGTATCTTCCACATCCATAACACGCACCGCGAACTGTGCAAACCGTTCTGGTCTAGCATCCATCACGTAGCGGGCCCAGCTTCCCCACACTGCGGAAAGCCCTGCTCCATGGGCCACATCATACATACCGCCCAGCTCATGCTCCAATTGGTGGGATGCCCAGTCGCCTCCGTCCGTACCGCAGCCCGTAAGCCCGTTGTGAGACAGACTGCCTGCCCACATCACTTCCGCTCTTGCCCCATAATCTTTGGGATGTTCCAAAAGAATTTTTGCATTTTTCATGACCGTACGAAGCAGGCATTCGCTAATCCCGTCTGTCAATTCCATATTTTCTGCCTGATTCAAATAGCGCTCCATGGTATGCATCATAATATCCACACAGCCGCTTTCTGTCTGATAAGCAGGCAGCGTCATCGTCAGTTCCGGATTCATGACTGCAAATTTCGGACGTACATAATTGCTGCTGTAGCCCCGCTTAATCCAGCCTTCCTCCTTTGTAATCACTGAGGAATCACTCATCTCAGACCCCGCAGCGGCAATCGTCAGAACCACACCAAGGGGCAGGCATCCCGTGGCCGTGCGCTTCCTTGCATAGAAGTCCCACACATCGCCCTCATTGGCTACTCCATATCCAATTGCCTTTGCAGAGTCAATGACACTGCCTCCGCCTACAGCAAGAATAAAATCCACTGACTCCTTCTGACACAATTCAATTCCCTCATAAACAAGAGAAAGCCTGGGGTTTGGCACAACTCCGCCCAATGATACAAAATCAACCCCTTCCTTTTTCAAAGCCTCATATATTCGTTCTAACAGGCCGCTTTTTTTCACACTTCCGCTTCCATAATGTACCAACACCTTACGGCAACCACATTCTTTTACCAATTGTCCTGTCTGAAGCTCTGTCTCTTTTCCAAAAACCACCTTTGTCGGTGCATAATAATTAAAATTTTCCATCTCCTGCACTCCTCGCTCCTTAATTTTCAATCTCTACCTGACACATTTTCATTGCCTCCAATGCCTGTACATGGCTCTTCGGCGTCACTCCCGCGCAGCAGGACGCATCCACGATAATCGGTACTTCCGGCAGACATGCCTTCAAAAACAGCGCATTGGAAATCACACAGATATCCGTGCACAATCCCACCAGAGTAATACTTTCAATCACGCCCTCTGACTCCTGACATTCTTTCAACATCCATCCTAATTCCTCACTCCCAAATGTGGGCTTATCAATTGGACTTGTGGAAATCAATTTCTGAATCTCCGGATGGATTTCCCACCCTTTGGTTCCACGGATACAATGCTTTACGGGGAGCTTCCTCCCCTCCTGAGTCTCCAGATAATTCTCTTCATGGGTATCTCTTGTGGCAATCACCCGCCCATCAAATGCCTGAATTTTCCGAATCACTTTTGGTACAATCTTCACTGCCTCCGGAGTTCCCAGGGCACCGTCAATAAAATCATTCTGCATATCCACAACTACTAATACTTTCATTTATTTTTATCCTCCTTTTTTCCAAGCCGTACAGCTTCCATCTGCTGTGCCGTATCCTCATCCAGCCATTCAAATAAATAATTCTTGTCATATCCTGGTTGATTCAGATAACTCTTTCTCATCTCCTGATTCGCAAGTTCAATCTCCTCCCACAGCTCTTTTGCAGAAAGAAGGCTGCATCCCTGGCCGCGGATAATCACCTGCTCGGTTCCGTCCGAGGTGGCTACAGTCACATGATATTTCCGGCCAATCTCATGAGCGGTCTTTTCAATATACTGATCCGCAGTCTCTGCTTCCTTTGTATACACCACATAGATATTATGGAATTTTTGCACTTCTCCCGGAAAACCCTCTACTTTATAAGCGTCAAATACAAGAATGACCGTACATTTCTTAATTCCCTGGTAATTGCCCAGAATATCCATCAGCTTCCCTCTTGCCCCGTCAATATTGATTTCTGCAAGTTCCCGCAATTCCTCCCAGGCAAAAATAATATTATATCCATCTACAAGAAGATACTCCTTCTGTCTCTTTCCTGACATTCCTGTTTTCTTAGATTCCCTTGGCCCGTCCCTTTTCGTATATTCCAAATGTTTCCCAGGTTGACTTTCCTTCGAGTGAAATGCCGCATCAGACTTCCTATAGGAAAACTTTTTACGCGCCTGTTCACGCTTCTGCCTGGATGCAAGAATCATCCGCTCCAATTCCTTCTCTTCTTCCGGTGAAAGGGTAATCTCTCTGCTCGTGTGACGTCTGGGCTGATTCACCACCTGTGTCTCTCTTGTTTCCTGGGATTTATGTATCACACTCTCCAAATGCATATATTCCCCCACCTGGTCCCATGGCACCACAAACCCAGCCCCATGAGCGCAAAAAACAGAACCCGTAGGATTGTCCAGATCCCGCTCTGAATCATAGCCCTTCTCTGCTATCACCTCTTCTGCATTGTGGCAGGGCTGATATCCTTTCAAACTGCAGGACAATCTTCCTCTTCCCTTCGTATATGCAGCCAGTTCCACCTGATAATCCCTCATATTCACAACCGGAACACAGCCTTCCAAAATGGCGGTCTCTCCCTCCTGTCTGGGCGTGCCAAAGGTTCCATGCATCCGCTGCATATCTGATAAGGCTCGTCCAACAGCCTCTGACGGAACTTCCAACCGATAATCGTAATAGGGCTCCAGCAAGACACTCTCCGCCTTTTTTAATCCCTGCCGTACTGCGCGGTAAGTAGCCTGGCGGAAATCGCCGCCCTCCGTATGCTTCTGATGTGCCCGCCCCGCTGCCAAGGTAATTCGCATATCCGTAACAGGCGCCCCCGTCAGAACCCCTACATGCTCCTTTTCTTCCAGGTGGGTCAAAATCAGCCTCTGCCAGTTTCGGTCCAGCACATCTTCACTGCACGCTGTATCAAACTGCAGGCCGCTTCCCTGTTCTCCCGGCTCCAACAGCAAATGTACTTCTGCATAATGCCGCAAA
Source organism: uncultured Lachnospiraceae bacterium (assembly GCA_947564305.1). The sequence continues at coordinate 18,089 of CANOBT010000024.1, forward strand.
GGTTCAAAATGTCCTACGCCCTCCACAGCCCCCGCAATTGTTTCTTTGTATACAATATTGCCTGTTCCAAATTCCACATTTACATGAAAGCGTTCCATAATCAGACGTTTCAATATCTCTATCTGCACCTCTCCCATGAGCTGAGCATGAATTTCCCCCAGTGTCTCATTCCATACAATGTGCAGCAACGGCTCCTCCTCTTCAAGCTGCCGCAGATTTTTCAACATCACATGGACATCACAGTCCGGTGGAAGCTGAATCTGGTACGTCAACACGGGCTCTAACACCGGCATCCCTGACTCTGATTCCATTCCTAAGCCTTCCCCTGGAAATGTCCTGGTCAGTCCTGTCACGGCACAGACTGTACCTGCCGAAACTTCATCCACAGCCTCATACTTTGCCCCGGAATAGATTCTAATCTGGTTTACTTTTTCTTCCCAGTTATCTTCTGTCTTATCCGATTTCCGGTTGGTTAGTAAATCCTTAACCCTCAGTCTTCCTCCTGTAACCTTTAAATAAGTAAGACGATTCCCCTGGTCATCCCTGGAAATTTTATAAATCTTAGCCCCAAAGGAATCTGGGTAAGATACCTTGGGAGAATATTTTGTAAATCCATGCAGGAATTCCTCTACACCAGTCATTTTCAATGCAGAACCAAAAAAACAGGGAAACAGCTTCCTCTGTGCAATCAAGTCCCTGATGTCCTCATCGCTTACCGATCCATTTTCCAAGAAAGAATCTAATACCGCCTCATCACACATGGCAATCGTTTCATGAAACTCCTCCTCTGTCTGAGGCCCGTTACTAAAATCTACACAGTTTTCATCCAACCGTTTTTTCAATTCCTCCAACAGTCTCTTAGCATCGGTTCCGTCCTGATCCATCTTATTCACAAATAAAAATGCAGGAACCCGATACCTGGAAAGAAGATTCCACAAAGTTTCCGTATGCCCCTGTACTCCATCCGCACCGCTGACGACCAGAATTGCAGCATCCAGTACCTGCAGGGTCCTCTCCATTTCAGCCGAAAAGTCCACATGCCCCGGAGTATCCAGAAGCGTCACAACCATGTCCCCTAGTGGAAGGACCGCCTGCTTAGAAAAAATTGTGATTCCTCGTTCCCTCTCCAATTCAAAAGTATCCAGAAATGCATCCTTGTTATCTACCCGGCCGAGCTTCCGTATGGTTCCACTCAAATAAAGCAGTGCCTCCGATAGAGTCGTCTTTCCCGCATCTACATGGGCCAACACACCTACACTAATCTGTTTTTTATGCTTATTTGGTTTATTTTCTGATGTACTGCCCATCAAAAATGCCCCTTTCTGTCCTCTATAATTTTATTATTATAGCATAGAAAAGTGTATTCGTCGATAAGCCAAAATTATTTGCCTTGGCTTTTATGCATTTTTATTGTATATAATGAATATTTATTCATTTTTTTGTATAATTCAAGCAGATTTTCAATTTTGCAACATTTCCTCTTGCATAATTATAATGTGTGGTGTATAGTATCTTTGCAAAGCAAATGAGAATCAGGAGGCAATGATAATGAGTAAAGAAAAAGTTGTATTAGCATATTCTGGTGGTCTTGACACCACTGCAATCATCCCATGGTTAAAGGAGAACTTCGATTATGAGGTTATCTGCTGCTGTATCGACTGTGGACAGGGAGAAGAATTGGACGGACTGGAAGAAAGGGCAAAACTGTCCGGCGCTTCTAAATTATATATTGAAAACATTATTGATGAATTCTGTGATGAATACATTATGCCCTGTGTAAAAGCCGGCGCTGTTTATGAAAATAAGTACCTGTTGGGAACCTCTATGGCACGTCCGGTTATTGCAAAACGTCTGGTAGAAATCGCACGGAAAGAGAATGCATCCGCCATCTGTCACGGTGCTACCGGCAAAGGCAATGACCAGATTCGTTTTGAACTTGGAATCAAGGCTTTGGCACCAGATCTTAAGATCATTGCCCCATGGCGTATGACAGACGTATGGACCATGCAGTCCCGTGAAGATGAAATCGAATATTGTAAGAAGCATGGAATTGACCTGCCATTTGACGCAAAGCACAGCTACAGCCGTGACCGCAACCTGTGGCACATCAGCCACGAGGGATTGGAACTGGAAGATCCTGCACAGGAGCCGAATTATGATGATTTGCTGGTACTCGGTGTATCTCCGGAAAAAGCACCGGATGAAGGCGAATATGTGACCATGACATTTGAAGCAGGCGTTCCAAAGAGTCTGAATGGAAAAGAGATGAAAGTATCCGAGATCATCACCGAGTTAAATGCTCTGGGCGGAAAACATGGTATCGGAATTATTGATATCGTTGAGAACCGTGTAGTAGGCATGAAATCCCGCGGTGTATATGAGACACCCGGCGGAACCATACTGATGGAAGCGCATCAGCAGTTGGAAGAGCTTGTACTCGACCGTGCAACCTACGAAGCGAAGAAGGACCTTGGAAATAAATTTGCGCAGATTGTATATGAGGGAAAATGGTTCACTCCATTGCGTGAGGCAATCCAGGCATTCGTAGATGTGACTCAGCAGTATGTGACCGGAGAAGTGAAATTCAAATTATATAAAGGCAACATCATCAAAGCGGGTGAGACTTCTCCATATTCCTTATACAGCGAATCTCTGGCAAGTTTTACCACCGGAGAATTATATGACCACCATGATGCGGACGGATTTATCAATCTGTTTGGACTTCCGCTGAAGGTGCGTGCCATGAAAATGCAGCAATTAAATAAATAGAAAAATGCAAAGAACCTGCCACTGGCTGCTTCTTCTGCATACTATGGCATTAAATCGGCCCGGATGCTGTGCATTGAAGTGTACACCATACGGGCCATTAAAGTAAACAATAACTTTATCCACAGTTTTTACAGAACAGCTTTTATAACTCTCATTGCATTTCCAGACCAGATTTTATCAATCTGCCGTTCGGTCATTCCTTGTCTTTTCATCGCTTCCCAGACCTGCTCCATCTCTCCGGGACCTGATATATATCCTTTCACGTCTTTGGACACAAAACCATCAAAATCAGTCCCTATCGCCGGCACATCCTCCCCTGCCACATCCAACATATACGCTGCGTGACGGGCAATATCCTGTACGGTAACCTGTCTTTCCTCTTCTCGCAGAAATGCGGGATAAAAGTTCAATCCTGCCACTCCCCCCTTTTCTGCCAGTGCTCTCAACATCTCGTCTGTCAGATTTCTTGGATGGTTACACAGTGCCCGGACATTGGAATGGGATGCCACAATGGGGGAGCGGCTATGCCGAATACAATCCCAGAATCCCCCATCTGACAAATGAGATACATCCACGAGCATCCCTAATGCATTCATCTTCTCTACGATTTCCAGACCAAATTTCTTCAGTCCCTGGCTCATAATCGTATTGTCTCTGCTGTTTGGATATCCTAGACAATTCTCATAATTCCACGTAAGAGTCATCAGGCGGATTCCCTGGTCGTACAATTCCTCAAGTCTCTCTGAACACTCATTTAAAACTCCGCCTTCTTCTACTGTTGCAATGGCAGAAATCAAATCTCTCCGATGATTCTCCTGTATCTCTTCATAATTTTTCGCAAGACACAATTCCTGATTTTCTTCCTGTTGAATTCGTTTTATCATATCCAGGACCGCCTTAAATGCCAGGTCCCATGCTGCCGAATAGTCTGCAGACTTTTCCTCCATATATTCTTTTCTATCCACAAAACATGCAAAAAACTGTACCATTGTCCCGGCACATTTCATTCCTTCCATATCCACACATAAATGATTTACAAAAATATTTTCTTCTGCCCCTTTTCTTTGCAGTTCACTAATCGTATCACAGTGCATATCAACTAATTTTCTTACCATTTGGAATTCCTTTCTTTTTCTATATTATGCCAAAAATATGTATATTCTTTTTCCTTTATACATACTCTATGGTACAAATATCTTTAATAAGTATACCACAAAAAAGGAGACTTTATGAAACCTAAAATCGGTGTCATCGTATGCGGCTTTATCGAGAATAAACAGTTTGTGACAAATGCATATATCCAATCTATCCGATATTCCGGGGGAATTCCTCTCATTCTTCCGCTCATCCGTTCCAACCAGATTATCCAGGAATATCGCCAGCTCTGCGACGGTTTCCTCTTCTGCGGCGGAAATGACATCACGCCGCTGCTGTTTGGCCAGGAACCCCAAAAAGGAAATGGACAGACAAATATTTCCTTGGATCTCTTCCAAATCCGGCTCATGAAGGAAGTTCTGAAAACAAGAAAACCTGTATTTTCTATCTGCCGCGGTATGCAGGTATTCAACGTAGCCTGCGGCGGCACGATATTCCAGGATATTTCCCTTCAGCCTGGCAGGCATCTGGATCACATGCAGCAATCCGACACCCGAAGTGAAGTCAGTCACAAAATTCATGTTAAGCAAGGCAGTCAGCTAAAAAAATATATTGGAAGCCTTTTGTATGTGAACAGTTTTCACCATCAGACTTTGGACAAAATCGGGAAAAACCTGATTGTCTCTGCCACCGCTTCGGATCAGACCATAGAAGCTGTAGAAATGCCCTCTCATCCATTTGCAATCGGTGTGCAGTGGCATCCGGAATGTATGTACCGCACCTCCTCAGAAATGCGGGAATTATTCAGCAGTTTTATTTTATGCGCATCATACAGCATGAATTCTGCTGAAGAATGACAGTGTTCTATATTCTACTGAAAATATTTTACTCCAGATTCAAAAATCTTTACATCCTGTTCCCCATAAATGTTGATTGCAACAGACCGGTCTCTCCTTTCAGAATGCGCCATCTTTCCAAGCACCCTTCCGTCCGGACTTGTAATGCCTTCAATCGCCCGATAAGAGCCATTCACGTTCCACTCCTCGTCCAGGGTGATGACTCCTTCCGGATTACAATACTGCGTGGCAACCTGACCGTTTTCAAACAATTTTTCCAGCCATTCCTCATTCGCCACGAAACGTCCTTCCCCATGGGATGCCGGATTAGTATACACTCCGCCTAACTGAGCATAAGCCAGCCAAGGAGATTTATTGCTCACTACTTTGGTATAAACCATCTTGGAGACATGACGTCCGATGGTATTATAAGTCAACGTCGGAGAATCCGCCGCCTGCCCGATAATCTTTCCGTATGGCACCAATCCTAGTTTAATCAGAGCCTGAAAGCCATTGCAGATTCCCAGTGCAAGTCCGTCCCGTTCATTTAGGAGCTTTTCGACTGCCTCCTTAATTTTTGCATTCCGAAAGGCTGTTGCAAAGAATTTTGCAGAACCATCCGGCTCATCTCCGGCACTGAATCCACCTGGGAACATAATCATCTGCGCCTGAGAGATTGCCTTCTCAAATTCATCCACAGACTCACGGATTCCCTGCGCATCCAGATTACGGAACACTCTTGTGATGACCTTTGCACCTGCACGTTCAAATGCCATTTTACTGTCATACTCACAGTTGGTTCCTGGGAATACAGGAATAAATACCGTAGGCTGTCCAATCTTATGACTGCATACATGAATACCGATGCCTTCCTCTGCCGCAGAATACAATCTGTCTTCTAATGTATCCACACAAACTGCACCTGACTTCGTTGCAAATACCTGCTCTAACGTACCCGTCCATGCATCAATGGCCTCTTCCATCGTAATCTTCGTATTTCCATAGGAAAATGTTTTATCGTCTGTCACTTCGCCAATTAAAGTGTATGTGATGCTTAGAGTTCCAACCTTATCTGCCGGAACCTCAGCAATCAAATCTCCGAATGCCGGCGCAAACGCATCTCTAGGGTCTACATTATGCTCAATCTTCACGCCCAACTGATTTCCAAATGCCATCTTGCTGACTGCTGCAAGAATTCCATGACGATCCAGTGCATAGGCCGATACAATCTTGCCATTACGAATATCATCCGTAAACTTGCCGTACTGCTCCATCACGTTTTCATAGACGGGAAGTTCAAATGCATCTCTGTCGATTCTAAGCCATACAAGCTTATTTCCTGCCTGCTTCAATTCCGGTGTGATAATCTCCTTTTCCACTGCCATGTCCACTGCAAAGGAAACCAGAGTGGGCGGCACATCAATATCCTGGAACGTACCGGACATACTGTCTTTTCCTCCAATCGACGGCAGTCCGAATCCAAGCTGCGCATGATAGGCTCCAAGAAGTGCTGCAAAAGGCTGGCTCCATCTCTTCGGGTCTTCTGTCATCCTGCGAAAATATTCCTGGAAGGTAAAGCGAATCTTCCGGTAGTCTCCGCCGGCAGCCACGATTTTTGCGATAGACTCTGTCACGGCATAGATTGCCCCATGATAAGGACTCCAACTGGACAGATAGGGATCAAAACCATAACTCATCATGGATACACTGTCTGTTGTCCCATTCTGTACCGGAACCTTAGCGACCATGGCCTGAGTCTCTGTCATCTGATATTTTCCGCCATGAGGCATGAATACCGAACCTGCGCCGATAGAACCGTCAAACATTTCTACTAACCCTTTTTGAGAGCATACGTTTAAATCAGAAAGCATGGACAGCCACTTCTCTTTCACATCTTCCACATCTTCTCTGACAAACAAAGAGCCTTCTCTTCCAGGAATCTCCACCTCCACATCCGTCTCCTGATGTGCACCGTTGGTGTCCAAAAATGCACGTGAAATATTGACAATCTCCGTTCCTCTCCACAGAAGGACAAGGCGCGGTGCTTCGGTCACAACCGCAACTTCTGTAGCTTCCAGATTTTCTTCCTTTGCATAATCCAAGAACTGTCCAACATCCTTAGGGTCTACCACAACAGCCATACGTTCCTGGGATTCTGAAATTGCAATCTCTGTCCCATCCAGTCCGGCATATTTCTTCGGCACTTTATCCAGGTCTACCCGAAGTCCTTCTGCCAGCTCACCGATTGCCACAGAGACACCGCCTGCGCCAAAGTCATTACATTTCTTGATGAGTCTGCTGACTTCCTCCCTGCGGAACAGCCTCTGAATCTTACGTTCTGTAGGCGGATTTCCCTTTTGCACCTCTGCGCCGCATGTCTCGATAGATTCCTCCGTATGCACCTTGGAGGAACCTGTCGCTCCGCCGCAGCCGTCCCGTCCGGTACGGCCGCCCAACAGAATAATGATATCACCTGGGTCCGAAGTCTCACGGATCACCGCACGCCTGGGAGCTGCCCCCATCACCGCACCGATTTCCATACGCTTTGCCACATAATCCGGATGGTAGATTTCTTTGACGGTTCCAGTAGAAAGCCCAATCTGGTTTCCATAGGAGCTATACCCTTTCGCAGCCCCTCGTACCAGTTTTTTCTGCGGCAGCTTTCCTTTCAAGGTATCTTTTACCGATACCGTTGGGTCCGCAGCACCAGTAACACGCATGGCCTGATATACATAGGTCCTTCCGGACAATGGGTCACGAATGGCACCTCCAAGACAAGTAGCTGCCCCGCCAAATGGTTCAATCTCGGTGGGATGGTTGTGGGTCTCATTCTTAAAATTAATCAACCATTCTTCCTCTACGCCATCCACTTTTATCGGCACCACGATACTGCAGGCATTAATCTCGTCTGACTCCTCCTGATCTGCAAGTTTTCCCTCTTTTTTCAGTTTTCGCATAGCCATCAATGCCAGATCCATCAAGCAGACAAACTTGTCTTCCCGGCCTGCAAAAATCTCACTGTGGTCTTTTAAGTACTGTTGATACGTCTTCTCAATCGGCTCCTTGTAATCGCCTTCCCCAAAACGGATATTCTTTAATTCCGTAGAAAATGTGGTATGGCGGCAATGGTCTGACCAATAGGTATCCAACACACGGATTTCTGTCATAGAAGGGTCCCGCCGCTCTTCCCCCTTAAAATAATTCTGAATATGCTGGAAATCCTTGAATGTCATTGCCAAACCAAAAGAATCATACAATGCCTTTAATTCTTCCTCCGGCATATCCTGGAATCCATCTAATATCTTCACATCCTCAGGCTCATCAAATACAGTCACCAGTGTATCCGGCTTCTCAAGCCCGGTCTCACGAGAATCCACTGGATTGATACAATGATTCTTAATTGCAGTAAATTCCTCATCGGACACCGTTCCCTCAATGACATAAGTTGTTGCAGTCCGAATTACCGGCTCCTCATCTTCTTTGATAAACTGCACGCACTGCTCCGCAGAATCTGCTCTCTGGTCAAACTGTCCTGGCAGATATTCCACAGAAAAAATCCTGTCTCCCTCACCTGCGGGAAAATCTTCCTTGTACAGCAGGTCCACCGGCGGCTCCGCAAATACGCCCTCACACGCTCTCTCAAACGTTTCATCCGAAACATTCTCTACATCGTAACGAATCAGTACCCTTACCCCTGTCACTGTCTGAATTCCAAGATAATGCCTGATTTCGTGCCGTAGTTCCTTCGCCTGCACAGCAAAGTCTGCCTTTTTCTCCACATAAACGCGTTTTACATTACTCATGTCAGTTCTCCTCCTTTTGTAACCAATCAGATTCGCCGATTGATTGCCTGCTGTCCTGCCTCTTTTGCCTACATAAAATACTACATATCAGCAGAATGACTAATCCTCCCAAAAAGAGGACGCCAATTCTGATTACCATATCAAAGAATAACCCCTCCGGCAGCATTCGGATCATATAATCTTCTGCCGGGTCAAACAGCCACAGGTCATTGTCAAAAAATATCTCATGAAACTTCGTGAACACTGCATTAAAATTTCTGAAAACTCCAATCCCAAGCAACAAAATGAGTGCTCCTAGGATTCCCACAGTAATCTGATAGCTCCTTGCAAGGATTTTTCGAAGGTCTGCTTTGCAAAAGACTAGAATTGCAAGAGAAGCTGCCAATACAACAAACCCAATTCTTCTAAGAGCAAGGCCGCCTAAGAACAACCCTTGTACCTCACCCATGTGAAACCTGTCCTGCTCGTTAAAAAAATCCTGCTCCACACCTTCTACCGTAGTTACTACACTTAAATTTTCTCTATCTCCTTTCAAGTATGCCATCATTTCCCTGGTCACATACATGACATCATCCATCTCCATATCCAGGTCATTAAGCACTTCATATTTTTCATATTCACGCTGATATACTCCAAAATCCAAGTACATTGCCATCTGAAAACTGGTAATCAGCAGAATCACGACCGCCGCCAGTGATGCCGTTCCTCCAAAAATCCATTGCAGCTTTTTCATCTCACACCTCATTGCTAAAGAAAGCCCTCTGAAAATCCCATAAACTGGGGCTTTTCAGAGGACCATCTATCTTTAGGGACTTTCATCCCCTACTCTATCGTTGCGATCCGCATCATATTACTTACCCCGCCAATTTCTTCCCGTACATTTGGTGACGGCATTCCTGCCGTAAGGACAACGATATCGCCGGTGTCCACATACTGTTTTACCTGTGCAAGCTCAATCGCACCATTGCAGACATCGTCTGTTGTGCTGAATTCCAAAGATTTCAGCGGAGTTACCCCCCAATAGATTGACATCCTGCGAAGCGCCCTGTCACTAGGCGTAATTCCAAGGATATCCTGCTTGGGTTTCATATTTGACACATAGCGTGTCGTTGCACCGGACACAGAAGGCGTAATGATACATTTTGCCTTTAAGTTTTCCGCTGCTAATACAGAAGAATATCCAATTGCCGTGGAGACACTGGATTTTAAATTGTCTCCAGCCTGAGAAAGCAGCTTATCATAATCGAGATGCTGTTCTGCATTCTCTACAATATGGACCATCATCTTCAAAGCCTCGACGGGATACTTTCCTGCCGCTGTCTCCCCTGAGAGCATCACCGCGTCTGTACCGTCATACACGGCATTGGCCACATCTGTTACCTCCGCACGAGTAGGACGCGGATTGCGAATCATGGAATCCAACATCTGGGTAGCAGTGATGACAGTTTTAAAATTATGATTACATTTCTGAATCAGCATCTTCTGAAGATACGGAAGCTCCTCTGCGGGGATTTCCACGCCTAAATCCCCACGGGCAACCATGATTCCGTCTGCCGCCCGGATAATCTCATCAATATTCTGGATTCCCTCCGCATTTTCAATCTTGGCAATGACCGGAGTATACTGTGCATGAAGAGATTTCAGATAAGCTTTAATCTCCAGGATACACTCTGCATTACGCACAAAAGAGGCTGCTATAAAGTCTACCTCCTGCTCAACACCGAATTTAATATCCTCCTTATCCTTCTCCGTGATCGCAGGAAGACGGACCGGAACGTTTGGCACATTCACACCCTTACGTTCTCCAAGCTCTCCTCCATTAAGAACTTTACAGACGATATCTGAGCCATCCTTCTTCACGACTTCAAGTTCAATCAGACCGTCATCGATCAGAATCTTCTTTCCTCTATCTACATCATCTGCCAACCCGCTGTATGTAATAGACACCTTTTGTGCATCCCCTACAATATCCTCGGCAGTCAATGTCAGTGTTGAGCCAGTCTCTAACATGACCTTCTTACCATCTTTCAACACGCCTGTACGAATTTCTGGTCCCTTTGTATCCAAAAGGATTGCCGTATTGGAATGCTCCTCCTCACGTACCATTTTCAGCATATCCATCCGTGCCTTCTGCTCCGGATGAGTGCCGTGGGAAAAATTAAAACGTGCCACATCCATTCCATTTCGGATAATACTGCGAAGAACCTCCTTATCATCCGTGGCCGGCCCCATCGTACACACAATTTTTGTTTTTTTCATCTCATTGTCTCCTTTTCTTGTAACCACTTGCATGATAAATTTTTATAATCAATATCGGAATACCGGATCATTAAGACATCCTTCTCCTGACTGTCCAACATCAGAACCCTGTCCGCCGGAAGTATCCTGCGTATAGTCTTGTGAATAATCTGGTTGATAGACTGGTTCCTCGTAATATGACTGGTCATACTGATATTGGTCCACAGGCTGTGCTGTCTCTGTAGCCGCTGCTTCTGCCTGGGCTGCTGCTTCCGCCTGAGCCGCCGCTGCGGCAGCCTCTGCATCCTTCTGCGCTTTCAATGCCAATGCCGTTTCTTTTGTGCTAATCTGTTCCCCCGACTCAACACTCACATATTTCGCAAAACCAACCTCATCTTCAAAACAGAGTTCTATCTCTTCCATATCATCAAATCCAAGTCCAGTGATATCAATGGTATGCCCATCCTCGTAAGCCAAACTGATATCAAAGGTTGTACGAAGCAGCATCCTGCCGCTTGCCTCTGCATTCATCTCCTCCACAGCTTCTGGCGGAGCATAGAACAGGCGGACTGTTTCCTGAACTGGAATTTTCATATCAGCAGCCATGATATTTTCCGGAAATTCCGGGGCTGAAGATGCTTTAATCCTCAATTGCGTAATCTCACCGCCTGTATGGTTTGTCAGCAAAAGCTTATAAGCCTCTTCGGACTCTGTTCCAATCGTTTGATATTCTTTCTCATCCTCTTCTTTCTTTTCTTCCTTTTTCTCTTCTTCGTCCTCTTTCAGCTCTGCTTCCTGTTGTTCCGGTTCCTTCACCTCCTTCTCCTTTTTTCCACATCCAAGAAGCAGACATGCCGCTCCAATCACCAAAAGTCCTGTTACCACTGCTCGTTTCATCGTATCTAATCCTCCTTAATCGTAACCTCTTGTGTCTTTACAAGCACCTGCATATCGCCATTCACTAAAATAACATCCATGTACGCCGTGCCTTTTGGAACCGATGTTCCCCTTAAATAAAGTTTATATCCATAATCATTCCACCCGTCTTCTTCCTCCACAGAGGTATGGAATGCCTCATATGCAGCACTCTCGCCAGCCTCTGTCCTGACTGAGACATAAACTTTTGTATCCAGGTCTACATAATCAGAATCTAAAATCCCCTCCACAACATACCAGGAACCATCCTGCTTTAAAGAGACAGTCGTGTCTGTCGCTGCAGCAGTCAGATTCTCCATCGTCCTGACAGGTCCTTCCATAACTGGAGGCTGTTCAGCAAAAAAAGAAATCCTTCTTTCCACCCTCTCAACGACCACATATTCTATTTTGTACTCATCCAGATTCCCAAGGTTATAAGGAATCAGCCTGGAAAAATATCCACGTTCGAATTCATTTGCAAGAATCGGAAGCATGGAATTTCCAAAAGAATCCCGGAACATCAACAATGTCCCCTGTCCATTCGGATTAATGGTTTCAATCCAATCATCCTCCACACTTCCCACCTCATTCACATAGGCGTAAATCTGCGGTCTGTCATAATAAATGTTTTCCTCTGGCTTTGCAGCCACAGAATAAAGCATATTGGACAAATCTCCGATATGTTCCTTCCTCACTTCAAAAGAAGAGTTCCAGGAAGTATCGAATTGGATTCCCAATGCGTCCATCAGACGTTTGCAGACCCAAAGCGCCCCCTTATTGTTCCAATGGGAATCTCCACGCAGATACAAGGGTTCCTTCGAAGATTTAAACATCTCCGATAATTCCACATAATGAATCCCCGCCTCCTGTAAAAGGGGCACTATTCGGGAATAATTATTTTCATCACCCTGCACATAATTTATGGGCATATATTCACTATACACTGAATTTTTATTTGGTGCAATAGTTAGTACAAATTTACTGCCCTTTGCTTCAACATACTGCTGCATCAAACTGAGATTAAACACTGCATTGAAAAGCCCTCTCTCAGACATCAGGTTTTCTCCAAAATAGTCGTTCAGTGTCCCACCATAATACAACCATCCATCTTTCCCCACAACCACCTGATCAGAAGCCGATACCCCCAGCACCTTCCCCCGCAGCAGTGAATTGGCTGCAACCATCTCCTGCCGGAATGCAAAATGCTCCTCAAAATATCCGCCCAGTTCGCTTAAATAATTAACATTCCACTTTCCTTCCTCTTTCCACTTCGGAAATTCTGCCAGTTCTTTATTTTCTGTCGTCTCATCCGTAACTGCCACGCTCATCCCGGCAAATGGAAAAACCATCAATGCCAAAACGACTACAATATAGATTAAATACCAACTCTTTTTTTTCATATGTTCAAGCACTTCACTCCTTATGTCCTTCGTTCTGCAGATTTTTATGCGGCAATTTTCGTATCTTCTTACACGACACCTCATAAATATAGTGGTAAAGCATCAAAATCGAAAATAGATAAATGGATTGTATGTACCGCTCGATAAACTTAACATGCAGAGCACAAGGAGCACAATACTGCACCCATAACTACATGATGCCATCACCTGATTTCCATTCCTGCCATGCCGGTCACTCAGCTTTTTCAAACTATCTTTCAAGGGAGTCGAAGCAATAGCACAAAGAATCATTACCAACCAGAAAAGCGGGTTCATCTGCCGAAGTGCAAAGCTCATCAGCTCTGGTTCAAAGGACCAGTCCGTAAACATCTTCCCTATCAGAACGAATCCCTGATACAAAGTATCTGCACGGAAAATCACAAAGCCCACACAAACTGCCAGCAACGTGTAGATATGTCCCAATACTCTGGGAAGTTTTTTCACCGGAAGAACACCTTCTAACAGCAAAAAAGCGCCATGGTATAATCCCCATATTACAAAGGTCCAGTTTGCACCATGCCATAGGCCGGTACAGAAAAAAACAATCAGTTTATTGATATAGGTACGTACCGTCCCTTTGCGGTTTCCTCCAAGAGGAATGTACAAATATTCCTTAAACCATGTGGACAACGAAATATGCCATCTACGCCAAAATTCCTGTATACTGCAGGAAATATATGGATAATTAAAATTCTCCTGGAAGGTAAAGCCAAACATATGGCCCAATCCGATTGCCATATCACTATAACCAGAAAAATCAAAGTAAATCTGAAATAAATATGCCACAGCTCCAATCCATGCTGACAGAATATTTACCTTTGCAAGCTCCGCAGCGAAAACTGCATCTGCGACCAACCCAGCCACATTAGAGAGCAGCACTTTTTTAGATAACCCCACAATGAACCGGCGCATTCCGACTGCAATCTCCTCTACATCACATACCCTACTGGAAATCTGCTGTTCAATATCATGGTATTTTACAATAGGTCCGGCAATCAACTGCGGAAAAAATGAGATATAAAGAAGCATTTTTCCGAAATTTTCCTGAGCCTTCACCTGCTTCCTGTATACATCGATCACATAGGACAATGCCTGGAATGTAAAAAAGGAAATCCCAATCGGCAGGCTCACCTTTAACAAAGGAACGGAAAAACCCGTCACATGATTCCATGTATCAATCAGCATGTCTGCATATTTAAAAAATCCCAGAGCCAAAAAGTTTGTGAGCACAGCCAATGTCAGGATTAGTTTGCGCTTCTGCACCTTCTCCAACAATCTGCCATACAGATAGTTCATGGCCGAACTGCCCATCATCAAAAGTACATAAACAGACTCCCCATAGGCATAAAACAACAGACTGCTGATGATCAGCAGATAATTCTTTGCACGAAATGATGGTATAATATAATAAAGCACAAATACCACAGGAAAAAACACGCAAAGAAAAGTCAATGAACTAAAAACCATATTCTCTTCTCCAAAAGTCCTTAAAAAGGGAACCCCTCATTCTAAAAGGGTCCCCCGCTTAATTTCCGGTACATCACGAAACATACCCTAAAATCTGTTCTCTATAAGTCTTATTTACGATAAGCATACGGCGCTGTCGCATAGGTTACCATATAGAATCCATAATTTGGATACTCACGCTGTGATTCCGGATCACACACATATGTCACACCATTGATATTCAGCTCTACCCATGCATGAGGGCCATATCCCCCTGCCAACAATGGAACCGAGCCGCTGATCATGGTAGCATCATATCCCAACTGACGCGCAACTGCTGCAAAGGAAGCAGCATAGCAATAACAGTTGCCGGCTCTCTGTTCGATTCCATAAATAGCATACCATTGTTCCGAAGTATACCCTGCTTCCGGCTGCATCGGAATCGGCAGCGTCCTATATGAAATATTATTTACAATCCAATTGTAACTGTTACGAAGCTGTGTACTGCTGTCCGAGCCGCCAGATTGCGAAAGTACCAGATTGACATCTCCGGCAAGTCTGCTTTGCTGTACGCTAAAATTCATAGAATAGCTGACGCCCCCGGCAAACGTATTCTTTCCATTACTCGATACGTATGCATGGGTAGAAAAAGCCCCTGGGCTTCTATGTCTCGCCCCGTCAACCGTCACGGACCACACTCCGTTACTCGACCTTTTTCCTTCATACCAGACAATGTCGTCCTGTCCGTTGGCATCACTCCATGTCGGAAACAGAACTTTTGCACCATTCCCGTTAACCCATGGGGCTGAAAGCGAAATCTGGTACTGAGAATCACTGATCTTAGATGCCTGCAGCCGATATTCAGTATTTATCTGCGTTGTCGTACCATCCACACATGCCATGATACCATTTCTCATTGTAACATAGACATGGATATCATATCTGCCTGTATTAAAATTATGGTTTCCTATATTTGCCGATACAGCATACGTTCCGTTGCTTTGACGTCGCGCAGTATACCACTTAATATCACTCTGGTCACTGTTATGCCATACTGGTATCTGTACACTTTCCACACCGGAAGGGGCGCTGATATTTGATACGATAATATCAAAACTTCCTGTGCTGTTGTCGAGATTTGCAACACTTACAGTACCCGAAGGTGCATTCTTTACTTCAAATTCTTTCCCCCTCAGCATCTGGAATGCTCCGCTGTTATGCACAGCATATGCATGTACATTATATGTACCGAGTTGTTTGTGGTTGCTGATTGGAAATGCGCACGCATAACTGCCATCAGAATATCTGGTTGCCTTATACCATCTCAAATCATCCTGTCCGCCCTGATCAGCCCATACTGCAAACTGAACTTCCTTAACACCGCCTGGAATCTGTACCCCGGACAAAATCACCTGATAATTCAATTCACCTTTATCCGGATTTGATACCGTCAGATTTCCAACTGATGCTTCCACCGCCTGAGAAGTTCCTCCGATATAGGAAAAAAGTCCGTTTCCACTTTCTACATAAGCATGGATATTGTAGGTTCCTGTATGAAATCCGTGGTTGGAAACAGAAGCCTGCACTGCAAAACTTCCATTTGGCTGCAGACTGGCCGGATACCAGTGTATATCACTCTGATCCGAAGAACACCATATGGGAATCATCACCTGGCGTACTCCGGAAGAAGTACGAATCCCGCTGATCCATACCTGAAATGTCCCTGTGGAAGCATTATAATTGGATACTGTCACAGAAGCAGCCGCAGGCGCTGACACATCAAATGTAGTCTGCCCCAGGAAGACAGAACTTCCACCTGGCCTGTCTGCATATGCATGCACAACATAAGTTCCTGCCTGTCTGTGATTATTGACAGACACATCATACATATAACTTCCATCACTCATTTTCTGAGCGGTATACCATCTCAAATCATCCTGTCCATTCTGCAGCCCCCACACTGCAAAAAGAATCCTTGATGTATTTTGAACCGCTGACTGCCGCAGGGTCACTCTATAAGAACGCTCTGTACCGTCAACATCTGCTGCAGTCAGTGAAACGCCCGCATTTGGATTTCCCGCTGCTCTGGAAAGATTCGGCTCATCATTATCCGAAGTCAGAGAAATCTCCGAATCATGGTCCATCTCTGCTTCTGTTGTCTCCTGATCCAGAACTGTAGCCGATACTTCCATCGGAACACATGTACACAGCATCAATCCAAAAAGCAACATGAGCAGTTTCTTTAACTTCTTTTCCATTCCCTCGCACCTCTTTAGTGTAAAATCAATGCAAACTATATCTTGCACTTTTTCTATTTTACACGTTTTCCTCCCATGATACAATCCCTATTTCCACTAAATAACAAATAATTTTTTGTCTATAATTGATATCCCATACAAAATATAGTATTTCCATACAGAAAAAGCACCAATTATGCCATCGTATACACCCTCTCACTTCACATGCTCATGCGTAAAAAGATGCTCCTGGCAATACTCATAATTTCCATTACACTTCGAACAGAACCTGAACTCCAGTGATGGGTCATCCAATTCGGTCTTCCCGCATACCGCACAGCGGTGCATTGCACCATTGGCATAGGTCATATGCGGTCTTGCCTGCTTTTTAAACTTTCTCTTTCTAGCCTGCTCCTTCGGTGTATAGGGCTGTATATTCCTGCTGGATAAGAAAAATAAAATAAAATTCAGCAGGGATGCAACAATGGCTGTCCTTATCATCCAGTTTCCCCTGACAAAGTCATACAAAATATAAGCCACATACACATAAGCCATCCACTTAATTTTAATCGGAAGCACAAAATACAGCAGCAGCTCCATATCCGGATAGCTTGCAGCAAATGCGAGAAAAATAGACATATTAATGTAGTAGGTACTGAAATAAACACCATATCCTACCATATTCGTACCTAAAATCGCTGCAAGAAGGAATGCTCCCAATATCGTAAATAAAATTCCGGAAAAGATATACACATTATAACGAAACGTCCCCCAGGTCCTCTCCAACGCCGTACCGAGCTGATAGTAAAGCAGCATCATGATCACAACAGTCAAAAGCTGTCTGCTCGGCGGCACTAACACCCAGGTCACAAGCCGCCAGATCTGTCCTTTCAAAATATACGCCGGCTCCAGAGTCAGCCACGCAAGATAACTGGGGAACATCAAGGAAACCATATATCCTATCACATATCCCCCAATCAGATACATTGTCAGGTTTGGAATCGCATATCTGCCAAACTTTCTTTCTAATTTATTTAACCAGTTCAAATGTCCTCGTCTCCTCTTTTTATGATTTATTTCTGTCTTCTTGTTCCACTATAATCTGTTGTTCCCTGAACGATAACCACGTTTCTGCTCTATCATGAGTAATTGTACCGTTGAGAGGCATATTTGTCAAATGTATGTTATACTTTTTTTGTAAATTTTGTATAAAACTCCCATATATTTTATAGGAATTTCCCAAAAAATAACGAATCCTCCATAAAACCTTTACCACTTTACCGATTGTCTTTTTTTGAAACTTGTCGTATAATGTACATTGTTGTCGAAAAATCATAAACATTTAATAGGAAAGAACTAACATAAAATCTATATAAAAGAGGATGTGGAAATCATATGAATCTGAATGAATTATATAGTTTAGGAATTGACATTGGCTCCACCACTGTCAAAATCGCAGTACTAAACAGCAGCCGGGAAGTCTTATTCTCCGATTATGAACGGCATTTCGCCAATATACAGGAAACTTTATCTGATCTGCTTGGCCGCGCGCTCTACGCACTGGGGCCTGTACGTGTATCTCCGGTCATTACCGGAAGCGGCGGGCTGACTCTGGCGAAGCATTTGCAGGTGCCTTTTGTTCAGGAGGTAATTGCGGTCTCTTCAGCCCTGCAGGATTATGCGGCACAGACTGACGTCGCAATTGAATTGGGCGGGGAAGATGCGAAAATCATTTACTTTGAAGGCGGAAATGTAGAACAGCGTATGAACGGAGTCTGCGCGGGTGGTACGGGATCTTTTATCGATCAGATGGCATCTCTTCTGCAGACAGATGCCCTGGGGCTGAATGAATATGCGAAAAATTATAAAGCTCTTTATTCGATTGCGGCCCGCTGCGGAGTATTTGCAAAATCCGATATCCAGCCGCTGATCAATGAGGGAGCTTCAAAAGAAGATCTTGCTGCCTCCATTTTCCAGGCAGTTGTAAACCAGACCATCAGCGGTCTCGCCTGTGGAAAACCGATTCGGGGACATGTAGCATTTTTAGGCGGACCGCTGCACTTTTTATCCGAACTGCGTGCTGCTTTCATCCGTACACTGAAACTGGACGATGAACATGTCATTGCCCCACGAAATTCCCATTTATTTGCTGCCATCGGTTCTGCTCTCAATGCAAAACAGGAAACAAAAGCTGCTCTCCGCGAACTGCAGGAACGTCTGGCCGGCCGGATTCAGATGGAATTTGAAGTAGACCGCATGGAGCCTTTATTTGCTTCTTCAAAAGAATATGATGCTTTTATCAGCCGTCACAGCAGGCATCAGGTTCCGGTAAAAGATTTGGCATCCTATCACGGAAAAGCATTTTTAGGGATTGATGCAGGCTCCACTACCACAAAAGCTGCACTTGTCGGCGAGGATGGGACACTACTGTATTCCTTTTATCACAACAATGAAGGGGATCCTCTTGGCACCACCATCCGGGCAGTCAGAGAAATCTACAGTCATCTCCCCGAAGGAGTAGAAATCGTACACTCCTGCTCCACCGGTTACGGGGAAGCCTTGATCAAAGCGGCATTATTATTAGATGAAGGCGAAGTGGAGACTGTATCCCACTACTATGCAGCTTCTTATTTCGAGCCTGATGTCGACTGTATCCTGGACATCGGCGGCCAGGATATGAAGTGCATCAAGATTAAAAATCAGACAGTGGACAGTGTACAGCTTAATGAAGCCTGCTCCTCCGGATGCGGTTCTTTTATCGAAACGTTCGCAAAATCCTTGAATTATTCCGTGGAAGATTTTGCCCATGAAGCCTTATATGCTTCCAATCCCATTGACCTGGGAACACGATGTACCGTATTTATGAATTCTAAGGTAAAGCAGGCACAAAAAGAAGGGGCTGCGGTAGCTGATATTTCTGCAGGCCTTGCCTATTCCGTCATCAAAAATGCACTGTTCAAAGTCATCAAGGTATCCGACGCATCAGAACTTGGAAACCATATTGTAGTACAGGGCGGCACATTCTACAATAATGCAGTGCTGAGAAGCTTTGAAAAAATAGCGGATTGTGAAGCAATCCGTCCGGATATTGCAGGAATTATGGGCGCTTTTGGAGCCGCATTAATTGCCAGAGAACGTTATGTAGAATGCGAAGGCACTACTATGCTTTCTATTGAAGATATTGAGACACTGGAATATTCTACTACCATGACTAAATGTAAAGGCTGCACTAATAACTGCCGTCTGACCATCAGCCATTTCAGCGGCAATCGGCGGTTCATTACCGGCAACCGCTGTGAGCGGGGCCTGGGAAAAGAAAAATCCGCCAATCAGATGCCTAACCTTTTTGACTATAAGCTGAAACGCTATTTTGGATACACGCCGTTGGAGGAAAAAGACGCCCGGCGCGGAGTCATCGGTATTCCAAGAGTACTGAACATTTATGAAAATTATCCTTTCTGGTTTACATTCTTTACAAAATTAAATTTCCGGGTTGTACTTTCCCCGGCTTCCACCAGAAAGATTTATGAACTAGGGATTGAATCTATCCCTAGTGAGTCAGAGTGTTATCCGGCCAAACTGGCCCATGGGCATGTACAGTGGCTGATTGAACATGGGGTTAGACATATTTTCTACCCTTCTATCCCTTTCGAGCGTAAAGAATTTGAGGATGCAAACAATCACTACAACTGCCCCATTGTTACCTCTTACCCTGAAAATATCAGAAACAATATGGACCCCATTGTAAAAGGAGAAGTCGATTTCATCCATCCGTTCCTGAGTTTTCAAAACGAGGAGACAATCTCTTACCGGCTGATAGATGAACTTTCCAAAAAATTCCATATTTCTGAAGAAGAAATTCGAAATGCCGTACATGAGGCATGGAAAGAACTGGCCGCATGCCGCGAGGATATGCGCAAAAAAGGAGAGGAAACTATCCGTTTCCTGAATGATACAGGAAACCGCGGTATTGTACTTGCCGGACGGCCGTATCATATTGACCCTGAGGTCAACCATGGTCTTCCGGAATTGATCACTTCCTATAATATTGCTGTCCTGACAGAAGATTCCGTATCCCACTTAAGTCCGGTAGAACGACCGCTCAACGTGATGGATCAATGGATGTATCATTCCCGTCTGTATGCAGCGGCTAATTATGTAAAAACCGTGGATAACCTGGACCTGATCCAACTTAATTCCTTCGGATGCGGTCTGGATGCGGTCACTACAGACCAGGTTGCCGAAATTCTGACGAACTCTGATAAAATCTACACCTCGCTGAAAATTGATGAGGTAAACAATTTAGGAGCAGCCAGAATCCGTGTCCGCTCCCTGTTGGCGGCCATCCGTGTCCGTGAGCAAAGGAAATCCAAACGGGAAATCAGGCCGGCTTCTATTAGTAAAATAGCGTTCACAAAGGAAATGCGCAAGACCTATACCATCCTCTGCCCACAGATGTCGCCTATCCATTTCGAACTGTTGGAACCTGCATTTCAAGCCTCCGGATATAATATCGTAGTACTTCCAAACGATAATAAACAATCCGTAGACGTAGGCTTAAAATATGTAAACAATGATGCCTGTTATCCATCTCTGATGGTCGTTGGGCAGATTATGGAGGCTATCTTATCCGGAAATTATGATACCGATCATCTGGCAGTTATCATCTCACAAACAGGTGGCGGCTGCCGGGCATCTAACTATATTGGCTTTATCCGCAGGGCATTGAAAAAGGCCGGCTATGAACATATTCCGGTCATTTCCCTGAACCTAAGCGGTCTGGAGGAAAATCCCGGCTTTAAGCTGACTCCTATACTGGTAATGCGGGGAATGTATGCATTGGTACTTGGTGACATCTTTATGAAATGTGTCTATCGGATGCGCCCCTACGAGGCCGTACCCGGAAGCACCAATACCATGCATCAGAAGTGGGTGAAAACCTGCAAACACTTTTTGTCTCATGGATATCCTTCCCGGGGTGGCTTCAAAAAGCTCTGCCAGGATATCATTCAGGATTTTGACAGCCTGGAATTGCAGGACATCAAGAAACCACGGGTCGGTGTGGTTGGAGAAATCCTTGTAAAATTCCTTCCGGCCGCAAACAATTATCTGGTTGAACTGTTGGAAAGCGAAGGGGCCGAAGCGGTTGTCCCTGATTTGATGGATTTTCTGATGTACTGCTTCTATAACCAGAATTTTAAGGTATCTCATTTAGGGATGGAGAAATCCAAAGCCACCCTTGGGAACCTGGGAATCAAAGCACTGGAATGGTTCCGTGCCCCTGCCACAAAGGCATTTCAGGCTAGCAGGCATTTTGAGCCGCCGACGCCGATTCAGAAATTAGCCGAAATGGCCTCAGGAATCGTATCACTTGGAAACCAGACCGGAGAAGGATGGTTCTTAACCGGAGAGATGTTGGAGCTGATACATAGCGGTACAGAAAATATTGTATGCACGCAGCCCTTTGCCTGTCTTCCGAATCATGTAGTCGGAAAAGGGGTTATCAAGGAATTGAGAAGGCTTTATCCTCAGTCCAATGTAGTTGCTATTGATTTTGACCCGGGAGCCAGTGAAGTAAACCAGTTAAACCGTATCAAGCTGATGCTCTCCACGGCAAATAAAAACCTGGAAATCGAATCGACTGACATAAAAGGCAAGAATGGACTGAAGCAAGGTACAGGTGTATCCGCCTTTTCGCTGCAAAATAACGTACAAGAAGCTTTCGATCAGAACTTCTAACAACGATTTCTCATTTATCATAATAAAAAGACCTTACAGCCTGTGCTGCAGGGTCTCTTTTATTGTGGTATCAAAAGAATACCTTAGGTCTGCGAAAACAAATTTTCAGTATCTTATAACTAATAGCTGCGTATATGATCTTCCTCCTCATCCTGTGTATTTACAATCTTTTGGATTACCGCATAATAACCATAATCCTCATTAACCCTAATATAAACTCTGTCGTTCACCTTATGCCCGATGATTGCTTTTCCCATCGGAGATTCAATACTGATAAGACCATTGAGAGAGCTTCCGCGGATAGATGTAACCAGTCGATAAGTTTCGACCTCATCATCCTCTTCTATGTACAGTTCTACCGTATTATTGATTCCAACCTCATCAGCTTTCGAACTGTCATCTATGATAATCGCATTTTTCAGCATCCGCTCCAGATACCGGATTCTGCTTTCATTTTGATTTTTATCCTTTTTTGCCGCATGATATTCAAAATTCTCACTCAAATCCCCGTGCGCCCTGGCCTCCTTTACAGCTTCAATAGCCTCTTTCCTCACGACCAGCTTTCGATGTTCAATCTCTTCCTGGATTTTCTTTACATCACTTTTTGTTAATCTGTCTTTCATCTCTGCTCCTTCTCACAACCTTTTGCTTCTTTCGAGAGTTTCCCTAGGGCCCATTCCAACCTTAATCTCCAGAAATTTTTCATCCATTCCTCTGTCTTTGTGTTTCTCTTCTGTTTTTTCCTGCTCCGCAAAATATAAATCCAAAAATTGGGGATGGCTCATCCTCTCCAGAGAGCGATTGCACTCTCGTATATAATCCAGACTGTCCCGCCGTGCAATCTCATATCCCTCCCTTGCGTCCTGGTAATTAAACAAATATTCCACAACATGACAGGCAATCCCAGCATGATATTCCCTTGAACTGCCGGTAATTTCAGCTTCTGCATCATTCAGCCCCAACTTCAGGATTCCATAGGCGCAGCCATAATCTTCATACTTTCGGTTTTCCGTCCGGAGGACCACATGCGGAAAATCATAAATGTATTTCTTCCCAATGATGAATAGTGCACAGCCGGTCTGAGAATCAACCCTGATTGGAATCATAACATCAAAATTACCTGATTTTGCAATCCGCTGAAAAAAGATATCATAATCCTCATCGCTTTTCTGATCTGTATTTATATAAGAAGCCGAAAGAAATAACCTGTTCTGGGCACAATACGCATCCAACATATTCAGAGACGGATCTTTCTTCCTTTCCGGTCTCCTTTTTGCCGTTCCTTCTTTCTGTTGTCTATTCACATCAGTAATCGGAAGGCCAATCTCATAAAAAAAATTCCGTACCTCTACCTGCAGAGAAACATATTCCAACCTGTGTGTCATACACTCTAATTTCTCAGCCGGAATCTTCGACAATCTTTCTCTGGCCCCCTCATCAGAAGCCTTCATCCAGCCTTCCAAAAGACGCAGTTTTTCCTGTATATCTTTTTTCCTGCCAGTACATTCCAATATGTCATACTCCTCTTTTGACAGCCCAAGTCCATAATACAAAAGCGGCAGGATTAGTTTATAATCACTGCCTTCCTGATACAGCTTCGGTGTCTTTGATAGCTTTTCTACAATATATTCCACATAGTCCAGGGTGGAAATCTCCCCTGCCTTCAGTCTCTTCCACTTCTGTCCCAGTATAATTCGAAAACATGTATCGGAACGAGGATGCTTTTCCAGATAGCAGAAGACAAAGGATTCCTCACCTTTTTCGTAATAGTCCTGTCTGAGCTGATCATAATAATCCCTTTTGAAACTATAACAGTCCATGATCCCTATCCCTCATCTGCCTTTGAGACAATTCTTTCAGTTTCCTTGTTGCATTCCTGATACAAGACATAGCCTCAAAGTAATACTCTTCTTTACTATAAAGCGTAAGTCCCTCAAGTTCTAAAAAACAGGTCAGCATATACCAGATATCATATTCAAAATCCGGAAATTCATACTCCGGGTCAAAAAGCGTGCTGTAATTCATGAAATGCCTCTCCAAATCCTCATCTTTTGGAAGATATCCCCGCTCCTGATCCAAAAGCATCTGACGAAATTTCAGCAGCAGAAAATCTTCTGTCATCATCAAAATTGTTTCAAAAGTCATATGACTTTCCTGGAAATGATAAATACAATAAGAAATTGCACAGTAGAAATAACCTTCATATACCTGCCGTTCTTCTTCCAGAAATATCGAACCCTCTCTTTCCTTCTTCTCCTGCATATACTGCAGGAGCCGCTCCAACATTTCATTGAGCTTCTCTTTTGAAAATTCCCCTTCCGCTGTATGAGTATAAGGCACAAAACTATGATTCCTTCCGGAAAGTACACTCTTCATCTCATCTATAGCAGACAGCATTTTTTTTAGATATACATCCCTTTCACTCAATTGCTCCATCATACTTTCCATAGAATCACCTCCTGAATTTGTAACCACTTGCAACGAAAATGACTGCCTGCTTGACCGCCATCCGCAAAACAGTACCTTGTTTATTATAACAGACATTTAATGCTGCGGACAACCCCCTTTCTTTTAAATAGCAGTCGCTGTACTTTAGATTTTTTATAAATAATTAGCACTCCACTATTGACAGTGCTGATAATTTATGCTATAGTTCATATAGAACAAAGATAACACTGGATTTTAAATGGAGGGATTACTTATGTTATTATCAAACAGAAATTTTATTAACAGTTTTTTTAATGATCCATTTTTCGAGAGACCTTTTGAAAATGCATCCTCTCAGATCATGAAAGCAGATATACATGAAAATGAGACAGGCTATCTTGTAGAGATGGAACTTCCGGGATATAAGAAAGAAGATATCAAGGCTGATTTAAAAGATGGCTATCTCACAATCACTGCCACGAAGGATGAAACGAAAGAGGCTCATGACCAGAAGGGCAAGTGCATCCGCAAGGAACGCTATACCGGTTCCTGCAACCGCAGCTTCTATGTAGGCAAGGAGCTGACACAGGAAGACATTAAGGCTGCATTCTCTGATGGAATCTTGAAACTGACTATTCCGAAGGAAGCGCCGAAAGCAATTGAAGAACAGCCGAAATATATTGCTATCGAGTAAGTTTCACAACGGCTGCAGCAAAAGCTCTGTTGGCAGTCTTTAAATACTGGAAACAGGGAAATGGAGCCAAATCGCTCCATTTCCCTGTTTTATACTGCCTTCAACCATAATTTGTCTCTTTGGTATGTACTTCTCTTTATGCAACACCGGCATTCTTATAATAATCATCGAACATTCCGTTGATTGCTGTATGCGTATCGCCACAAATCCCCGGAAGTTCTTTTCCCCATGCAGCAGTTGCCTGCTCAAAACCTTTTTCAACAGCATTCTGCATCTTTTTCATCATTTCAGGATCATCTCCTGCGATTGCCTTAGCCATATCAAAGATTCTCTGTGATGTCTGTTTTACTCCCCAGTATCCATCTTCTGAAATCGCCTGCTGTGCTTCTGCCTTTGTCTTAGCATCTACAGTAAAGTTGCCGCTGGCAATCTGACGCCAGAAAGCATCACTGCCTGCCTGCAGACCTGTGATTCCCTGCTTATTAAATGTCTGCATCATCATGTTGGTGAAGCGTGACATCTGGTTATCCAAATCGGACTTCAGACTTTCTACCAGAGCAGCTCTCTGAGAATCACTCATCTTACTTGAAGCCTGAGCATCAGAACTTAATTCTACACGGTCTGTATTGGCAGCTGCTGCTTCCACTTTTGCAGAACTTTCTGCACTTCCGTCTTTTTCTGATGCAATTTTAGAGGCTGCCGCCGCATTATTAGCATTTACATAAGCAAAGTTATTCTGGATATTCTGATAATTGTCATTGATTTTCACTTCATTTCCTCCTTTACTTTTGAATTAGGAAAACCTAAAATATCCCTTGTAAATATATCGGCGCAATGCCACAAAAGTTAAGAAGAATCTGGCATTTCGACTAAATCCTTCCGTTTCCCCAGAAAGTTTTTAGTTTCTCCTCAAGTTGCTCTAGTCTACAGGTCTGTATGCCACTCCATTCTCTTGGAAACATCTCCTGATATTGCCTTCCGCGAAATCGTTCGTCCAGCAGTAAAATAACCCCTTTATCTTCCTCCGTCCGAATGACACGTCCAGCAGATTGTAATACTTTATTCATTCCCGGATACAGATAGGAATAATCAAATCCTGACAGATTCTTACTATCAAAATAATTTCTTAAAATTTCTCTGTCATTACACACTTGCGGAAGTCCTGTCCCCACGATAATCGCACCAATCAAACGGTCCTGTGTCAAATCGATTCCTTCCGAAAAAATCCCGCCCATCACACAAAAAGCTACCAGCGAGTTTTCACGTTCCTCCTCAAATGTTTCCAAAAAAATCTCTCTGGCCTGTTCTCCCATGTATTGAGACTGCAACACGCACTCTATCTCCATCTTATTCTCCGTCTCCTTCCGGAACAGTTCATACACATCTTCTAAAAAACGGTAGGAAGGAAAGAATACGATATAATTCCCTTTTTTTGCTTGAACAGTCTGTATGATGTATTGCGTAATTCTTTGATACATCTTAGGTCCACGCATAGTATACTTTGTACTGACATCTGTTCCCAAAAGGATCTGTCTATTTACCTTTGGAAAAGAGGACTCTGCATATACTGCGTAATCCTCTTTTTCTACACTAAGCAGTTTTTTATAATAATGGATTGGCAACAGTGTTGCAGAAAAAAATATCGTACTGTTCCCCTGCCCCAGATAAGACTGTAAATTAACTGAGGGATTCACACACAAAAGCTTCAGCTTAAAGCGTCCCTCTTTTTCCAATTCCGTATAAATGATATAATTCTCATCCAAAATATCATGAATACTCAAAAACATTCTGACTTGAAAATAGAAATCCAGCACTTCTTTTCGTTTCTCAGGATTCTCACATTCCTCCAGATAGTTTTCCAATTCTCCCAATACATTCATCAGTTTCAGCGACACATGGGATACCTGCTCTAATACCTGATATCCTTCGTTCTCGCACTCCCGTTTCATTTTCAGAAGCAATTTATTCGAATCATCCAACTGTCTTGTCAGCTTTAGGTTCTCTCCTTTTACAAGACGTTTTATTTTTAAAATATCTTCTTTATAGATTTCTGCACTGTACATCTTCCGGCCACGTTCCACCAAGTTATGAGCCTCATCAATCAGAAATAAATAGTCCCCTTTGTTCCCTTCTGAGAAAAAACGCCTTAAATGTGCATTTGGGTCAAAGACATAATTATAATCACAAATAATGGCATCTACCCACACAGAGACATCCAACGACATCTCAAAAGGACAGACCTGGTATTTTTCGGCCTGCCTGCGAAGCACATCTCGTGTCAGCTCGTAAGTATGGGTGAGTAAATCGTATACCGCATCGTTGACTCTATCATAATGTCCTTTTGCATATGGACAGGCATCTGGATTGCAGTCTGTTTCTTCACAAAAACAGATTTTTTCCTTTGCAGTCAATGTAATTGCTTTCAAAAGCAGCCCCTGTACGCGCAATGTCTGAAATGCCTGCTCCGCCACAGTTCTTGTAATGGTCTTTGCAGTCAGGTAAAAAATCTTTTCTCCCAATCCCTCACCTACAGCCCTCACTGTGGGAAATATTGTTGCCATTGTCTTTCCCACTCCGGTTGGAGCCTGGATAAACAACTTTTTTTTGCGCAGAATCGTACGGTAGACAGAAACCACAAGCTCCCTCTGTCCAGCCCGATAGGAGAATGGAAATTCAGTTTTTTGAATCGAATCGTTCCTTGTTTGTCTCCATTCTATCTGAAACTTTGCCCATTTCTCATATTCATGAATCAAATCCTGGAACCACACCTCTAAATCTTTCAAATCATATTGCTGCCTGAATCGTTTGACTTCTTCTGTCTCCAGATTACAATAGGTCATCTGTACTCCGATCTCTTCCAATTCCTTCTGCTGACCATATATGTATGCATAACACTTTGCTTGTGCCAGATGAACGGGCACTGGTTCCTGAATCTGCCCCAGATTCCTCATAACCCCCTTAATCTCATCAATCAGTATGTGCGCTCCTTCTGTAAGTATTCCGTCTGCACGTCCTTCGACTTGAAGAACAAATCCATCGCAGGCACACCGTTTCTTCAGAGGAACCTCCGCCTGATAACCGGAACCCATCTGCTTTTGAATCTTTCGATGTATTCTGCTTCCCTGCTGCATCGCATCCCGTTCCATGCTGCCTGTTGTACGGTTGTCAATATCCCCCTCCCGCAGAATAAATTCCACAAGGTTTCGGACTGATATTTTGATAATCTGTTCTTCTCCCATTTTGCCTTCTCACATTGTATACTTATTGAACTACTAATGTTCAATAAGGTATAAAAATCTATTCCCAAAATATATTCGTTGAAAATATGCACACTTTCTCCCGTAAAATGTCATATACGGCAGCTTCGCTCAAAATTATATGATAACGGTAATATGGATATAATTTTTTTCTTCCACAGTGTCCTGCGCAATCATAATCTCTCCGTCTGATTTCTGAAGCAGTGATTTTACACGTGCGAGCCCTATTCCGTGCTTTCTGGTTTTGGAATCCTTAGTCGTATATCCATATTCAAAAAATCTGCCGATTTCCTCAAAAGAAAGTCTCTGGTACTCGTTCAGGATTTCAAACACCATTTTATCTTCTCTGGAATCAAGAAATATCTTAACCTGGCCCCCTTCTTTCGCACATGCCTCATAAGCATTGTCCACCAGGACCCCTACAATCTCAATCAGACTATGCTCCGAAATTCTGGATAAAATCTGCCAATTGCGTATTTCTACATCGGTTTCTACATTTTCAGGTGAACTGACAATCTTACTGTAAAGAAAACCGGCCAGAACCTTATCACTGATTCGAAGAAGTGGAAGATATTTACTGGCACTATCCTTTCGGGTTTCCAGAATATATTTTGACTGCTTTTCCACCAATTCCTCATAGTTATCCACTGTCAGATGCATATTCAAAATCGCATTGATATGATTGTCAAATTCATGCTGCCTGACACGAATTTCTTTTACCAGTTCCTCCAGTGGCTGGATATATAGCTGATACATCTTCAATTCTTTTTCCTGATTCCGTATCAGGTCACTGCTTACCTTCCAGTCTGCCACTCCCCAAATGATTCCTGTCATGATCAGAACAAATACAATAATCATCTTCACATTCAGAGTACCACTAAACATCAAGTCTATCACAAGATACAACCCGATTGCAAGAGATATCATACATAAGATTCTATATAAAAGTTTATTGCTGACCTTCCCCATGTAACAACCTCCTGACCTCCGGCTTAAACGTTACTCCAATATCTATCCATTCTGATGAGCCTTCCACCTGAATCACCTGATTCACCAGATCATAGTATTTGACTGCATTGCGGTTCACCACGAACGTCCTGTGGCACTGAAAAAACATATCCCCTGGCAGCTTTTCCAATAGTTTATGAATCGAAAGATAGGGAACTTCAATCTGCTCATTCTTAAGGAACAGACACACCCCCCGCGGAATCGCCCGGCAGAACATAATCTCGTCACAGAAAATCTTGTAGTTGATTCCATTTCTCTTCACCATAATAAAGGGACGGTTTTCCGCATGGAGATGGAACAGCACTTTCCTGACAATCTCTTCCACCTCTGCCTGTACATAAGGCTTCACTACATACTGGTAGCAGTGTAATCTCCGATAAGCCTCCATCTCTAAACCTGCCACAGAAGTAATCATCACTAACGGAGTAAACTCATACTGGCGTCTGCTGCGGATTTCTTCTGCAAACCGGATACCCGACACATCCTCTGGCTCCTCCGGTTTCAAATTCACATCCAAAAAGAATAAATCAAAAGAAACGGCGCTGCTAAGCAGCAGCCTGGCCTGCGCCAGGTCTGCTGCTGCATCCACCGTTATTTCTGCGGAAAGCTTCTGCATGATTGCTTTTAATGCTTTCCGGCTTTCTATTTCATCTTCGAGTATCAGTATCCTTGCCATCCTCTGTTTACTCCGATTTTTTATCTACATGTGCCACTTCTGCAATTGTCTTTGTCAATCCGGCAATTCCCTGTAATTCAGACGGAATGATAATCTTCGTAGCCTGACCATCCGCAGCCTTGGCAAATGCTTCCAGACTCTTCAGTGTCAAAACTGCCTGATCCGCACCGGCCGCTTTCACATATTCGATTCCTTCTGCCGTCGCCTTCTGTACAGTCCGAATAGCTTCCGCCTGACCTTCTGCCTCTCTGATCCGCTTCTGTTTCTCCGCCTCTGCCTTCAGAATCGCAGCCTCCTTAGCTGCTTCAGCTTCCAGGATGACAGACTCTTTCTCTCCTTCTGCAACAAGGATTGTAGATTTCTTTTCACCTTCTGCACGCAGGATAGCTTCTCTTCTCTCACGTTCTGCCTTCATCTGCTTCTCCATTGCATCTTGAATAGCTTTCGGCGGCATAATGTTCTTTAATTCCACACGATTGACTTTGATTCCCCACTCATCTGTTGCAATATCCAGAATCGTACGCATCTTTGTGTTAATGGTCTCACGGGAAGTCAGCGTCTCATCCAGTTCCAGGTCACCGATGATATTACGCAGGGTGGTTGCTGTCAGATTCTCAATCGCTGAAATCGGGCTTTCGACTCCATATGCATATTTCTTCGGGTCTGTAATCTGAAAGAAGACCACCGTATCAATCTGCATGGTGACATTATCCTTTGTGATGACTGCCTGAGGATCAAAGTCTACAACCTGTTCCTTCAAAGATACCCTCTTTGCAACTTTATCCAGAATCGGCATCTTAAAATGCAGCCCTACACTCCAGGTTTCTTTATATCCACCCAGACGCTCCAAAATATATGCATGTGCCTGAGGCACGATTCTTACGTTGGAAATGACAATCAAAAGAACAATGACTAAAATAACCATTACAACAACTATACCGAGATTCATATTCTATTCCTCCTCATATTTTCTCACAATGAGCTTTACCCCTGAAATATTCACGACCTTTGCAAGATCGCCGGGATTTAAAATCATCCCGTCCTCCTCTGTCCGGGCCGTCCATTCCAACCCGTTTACCACTGCGGTTCCCATCTCCTGGCGATTATTAACGGTCTCTGTTATTCTAACCACTTTTCCGATAATTCCCTCATAATTTGTCTTTTCATGATGGGAATTTATGTATTTTAC
>CANOBT010000025.1 GCA_947564305.1 uncultured Lachnospiraceae bacterium
CGGCACTTTGCCCTCACCCTCGCCAAACTCCACTTTTACGTTGATTACGCTGTCGTTTTTTTTGTGGGAAAGCATTACAACCGTCTCCACATGTGTCGGGACTACTATGTAAACACAATTTTTTATCCTTGTCACTCGTATAGGAACACAATTCTGCGTCATTATGTACAGCCGCAGTGTTTTTATGATTTTGAGTAAAATCTTTTGCACTAAAATTGGAGTAGATATCTATTTTATACACAAATGTTTGCTTTTAAAGATTCCTAAACTCCCTCAGCTATGTTTCTATGTTTTCTTGTTTTTTATTTAACTTCATCAACTGCTCCTGTGCCTTTATCCCTTTGAACAAGCTTTTTTGCCATAACTGATAATGTCTGTTCTCTTAATTCATCATTAGCTATTTGAGAAACCAGAACATTTCCCAAATATGTATTGGCTGTTTCTACCATATTATTCTGATATTCTCTCGCCGATTCTATTGTTTTACTATACATCAAAATAAATACTGCACCAATCGAATCTACTAATAATCCACCTATAAAACCTGATACTATTGTAATAAATTGCACTGATTGTTGAATAAAAAAAATCGAAATAATGGTTGCAACTATTACTAATATTCCAATAAAAATAATAAAAACGCCAATTGCAAATATAATCTTTGTATGGGCTAAATTAATGGAAAGATATCGTTCTATATCGGTCTGCTTTTTTGATAATTGTTTAAGTGCTTTTTCTTCATAACTAAGCCCCTTGATTTCTTCTAAAAAAATATCATCTTCGATAATGCTTAATTCAAATTTTGAGTCAATCTTCATTTTTCTATTCTTACTTAAATCATCAAATTTATATAATAATCCAATAAATGCTACTACCAAGCAGAAATAATATATACTAGATTTCAAAATCGTCATTTCTGTCCAAACTTCTTTTTTAATATATATTGCACCCCCTAAAACAACAATCCATATTATAAGCCATAATATATCTATTCCATTTTTTCTGCGATAATCCTTTAATGTAGCCAAGATATCTCTTTGTTTTTCTTTTAAGGAATTTTCATTTCCTTTACTATTTGATGTTTCTTTGTTTTCACTTTCTTGTTCAATTGATTCTCTTTCTTCTTGAATAATTGTATCTTCCATATTTAACCTCCATTCTAACAACTTTAGCCATCAATATAATATAACAACAAAATTTTACTTGTCAAACGTATTGTATTACAATAGACTTATATGGGATTTGTTGGTTGGGTATAATTCACATAATTATACTTGGGTAATCCAAACCGTTTCATCTTCAAATTTTACATATATTTTTATATTTCCATCTTCCGTTTGGTATATAATGATTTCACTTTTTCTATTATCTACCATATTACACCCCCTAATATCAAATAAAATTCCTTGTACCCCCACACCCCACATCAACCACTGCCGAAACCTCAAAATACTTCTCTACCCTCTTATTCCGATTTCCTTCCTCATCTTCCACACACACAAAATGCCTGTAAAACTGCCTAAAATAAAGCGCTTCTACATATGTCGCTTTTGCATCCACACCACACATTCTGTATGCCCACTCATCGGAAACTGGTCCACAACCCGCCCCTTTTTCACCTCATACCCGCACTCGCACAAATACCTCAAATCCCGTGCCAACGTCGCAGAGTCACAGCTCACATACACAATCCTCTCCGGCTGCATGTCCACCATGGTTTTCAGTAAAGCCGCATCGCACCCTTTGCGCGGCGGGTCCACTACAATCACATCTGCATGCGCGTGCTCTCCTGGATGCTCCTTTTCATACTTTGCATAATATTCCGGCAGAACTTCCTCCGCCTTCCCCACATAAAATTCCGCATTGGTAATCCCATTGATACCGGCATTCTGTCTGGCATCTTCTATTGCCTGCGGCACAATCTCCACACCATACACTTTCCCGGCATTCTTCGCCAAAAACAAGGAAATCGTCCCAATCCCGCAGTACAGGTCCCAT
Source organism: uncultured Lachnospiraceae bacterium (assembly GCA_947564305.1). The sequence continues at coordinate 1,999 of CANOBT010000025.1, forward strand.
ACCGTTTCCTGTCCTTTCAAATCCGCATATTCCAACGCCAGTCCATACAATTTTTCCGTCTGCACCGGATTCACCTGATAAAATGACAGCGGCGAAATCTGATACTTCACCGCTCCGATATAATCCGTGATAAATGACTGCCCCCAAAGCACCTCATACCGTTCTCCCATGATCACATTTGTCCGTCTCGTATTGGGACTCACTGTAATACTAGTCATACCCTGGATTTTCTTAAGCCGATCCAACAGGACTTCTTGATGCGGAATCCATATTCCGCCAACTTTATGCAGCCGCTCTTCTTCCCGCATCTTTTTCTCCTGATTCAGCACGAAACACACCATAATTTCTTTCGTTGTAAATCCATACCGGATCAAGACATGACGAATCAGCCCTTCTCCGGTTTTTTCATCGTAAGAAGGAATTTTGTATTGTTTCATAAATGCAAGCACAATCTCCAGAATGTCCCGGTTCACCGGCACCCCCAGCGCACAGTCGGTATTGGCAACAATATCATGTGTCCGCCCCGCATAAAATCCGGTAATCGGATTGCCGGACTTGTCCGTCCCAAACGGAAACTGCGCCTTGTTCCGATAACGAAATGGTTTCTCCATCCCGATGATCGGCTCAAAAATCTCATCCAGCAGCTTCCTGGAAAATCCTCCAATCCGCTCCAGATTCCCAAGCACCTTATCCTGCTTAAACTTCAGCTGTCTCTCATAAGACATTTCCTGAATCTGGCATCCGCCGCACTTCTGTGCATACGGACATACAGGCTCCACCCGATACAAAGAAGGCGTTATGATCCGCATCAGCCTTGCATATCCATAATTCTTTTTCGCCTTTGTGATTCTGGCCTCCACCACGTCACCAATCACTGCGTCCTTAATAAATAAGGTATAGCCATTTACTCTGCCTATACCTTCTCCATTGACACCGATATCCTCGATTGTCACTGTCACTGATTCATTTTTCTGCATAAAGTATACCTCTTTAAACCAACGTCCGCCGCAGGTTCGACTCAAATAAACGGTTATACCCAAGCCACTCTGCCCCGGGCTTCTCCTTGAAAATCTCTTTCAGCGTCTGCATTTTCGCATCCGCATTGTCCGCCAGATTTAACGCCAACGCTTCTGCCAAGGCCGGCTTCTTAGGCGAGCCGAATTCCAGTTCTCCATGATGAGCAAGAATACAGTGCTTCCACTCATACGCCAAAGTTTCCGGAAATCCCGGTATCGAACGCACCGCCTCACTGATCATCTCAGCGCCAATCACGATATGTCCAATCAGCTGCCCCTCGTCCGTATAATCATTATCCGGAAAGTCCGACAGCTCCCGTACCTTTCCAATATCATGGCAGACAGCCGAAGCAATCAGCAGGTCTCGGTTCAGAATCTCATAATTTCTGGCAAAATAATCACACAGACTGACCACACTCAGCGTATGCTCCAAAAGGCCTCCCGAAAAACTGTGATGCACCGTCTTAGCCGCAGAATGCGCCTGAAACGCTTTAATAAAGTCCTGGTCGTCCACAAAATAATACTCCACCGCCTGACGCAGATAATCATTCGAAATATGGCTCACATAGGTCATCAATTCCCGGTACATACTCTCAATACTTTTTTCAGAAACAGGAAGATAATCCGCCGGCTCATATTCCCCCTCTGATGCTTTCCGAAGCTGCTTAATATTCAACTGCAGATTATTGTTATAGTTAATGACTTCACCATACACCTCGATAAAATCCTTCTCATCATAATCCGCAATCCCCTGGGAATTCGGGTCCCAGACCTTTCCATCCAGACTGCCTGTTTTATCCTGCAGGATTAAGTTATCATAAGGCTTCCCGTTCCTCGTCTCCGCGGAACGTTTCCCCTTACACAGATAAATATTTCTGATAGTCTCACCCTCATGTAAATCCTTAATATATCGCATAATCTGTCTCTATCCTCTTTCTATTTTTAGTTTCTCATTCCATACTTCCCGCAGCCACTGTGAAATCAATACTCACATAACCTCCATTGCCGCGCCTCTGTCCTTTAATCCTCACGGTATCCCCAGCCTTGCATTCCAGAACTGCTTTCTCATAAGAAGTCGTCCCTGTCACTTTGGAGCCTCCCACTTCTAAAATAACATCTCCATTCTGAATCCCCGCTTTCATAGCCGGAGAATCCGTCTGCACATGGGTCACATAAAGCCCCTTCGGAATCCCCTGTTCCTCAAAAAGCTTATCCGTCACAGTGCTGCCCGAAATCCCCACATAAGGAATACTGTCCCCATTCAACAAAAGCTGCATAGCAGGCTTCATGTCCGAAATAGCTAATGCATTTGCCAGACCCGTTTCCGATTCTCCGAGAATACCTCCCTTTAACAATCCCAGAACCTGGCCCTTCTGGTTAAACAGCACTCCGGTTCCGCCGGGTGCCGCCGCAATATCTGTGGCAATGACACCGCATTGACCGTCCGCATAATAAGCATTTTGTTCTTTGGAACTGATAATACCATATCCAATCCCATTCTCGTATCCAAACATCTCTCCCAATGCGATGACCACATCTCCCCGGGTACAAATATTAGAATTTCCCAACTCTGCTATCCTTATTGCATCCCATGTATTTTCTCCAATCGCTGCCTTTTCCACCCCAAAGACTGCCAGCCCGCGGTTATCATCCTGCTTAAGCAATACTGCCGCATGGCGGCTGCCATCTGAAAATACGGCTCCCCATTGTTCCGCATCCTTGCAGATGGAATTATCCCCAAAAATCAACAAGTCCTGCCCGTTATCCGCTACGATAAGCCCTGCTGTTCCATTATGCATTCCCTGCTCTTCCAACGGATTCTCATCGCCGGCTTTCCGAATATAGGCAATACTCTTATCCGCCTCTTTCGCTATCCCATACAGGCTCTGGAGCATTTCCTTATAGCTGTCTGCCGTCAAGACCGGAGCGGATGGTTCCGGCTCTGGTTCTGTCTCTTCCTTAACCTCTTCCACCACTGGTTCCGGCTCCTCCTCTTCCACAGGAAGCGTAACTTCCTGTGTCTCTTCCTTGAATGTATGCTCAGCCCACGGCTTCGTGACATAAAAACCACAGCAGGCAGTCACTCCCAGAATCAGCCCATACATAGCCATCTTCACAACCTGCATAAAAATCTGCTCTCTCGTAAGCGCTTTCGGCTTAATCGTCTCTTGTAAAAACAAAAAGGATTCCTTCTCCCCTTCTCCCGGTTTCCGCTCTTTCATACCATCCTCCGGCATCCACAATCCACTCTTCATGACCTTGAGAATCACCGCCCGGAACCTGCCGTCTCAAAGCCATATCATCCTTTTAAATGTTCAGTCTCCATAGTCATTAGTATAACCGATTCAAAGAAATTGTTCAATATCCTCCTTATGATATTCTGCGTAACCATGCAAAAAATGGACCTGCACAAACAGGCCCACATAAAACTCCTTTATACACTGTTATATTTTTTATACTTCATTCTCAGGCCCTCTCTGCTTCAGCCAGATGTTTATACATCTCATTCAGGCGGTCTTCTACAGAAAAGAAACTGTCCAACAGGCGCGGATTAAACACTCCGCACTGTCCGGCCCAAATCATTTCCATCACCTTATGTCTGGAAAATGCCGCTTTATAAACACGCTTACAGCTCAGTGCATCATATACATCAGCCAGTGAAACAACCTGTGACCAGGGAGTAATCTCATCCCCTTTCAAATGGTCGGGATACCCCTTTCCATTCCACCGTTCGTGATGATGCCGGGCGATATCACATGCATAATCATAAATCCCGCTCTCCTTCAGCTGTGTGATACTCTCCAGAAGAGCCACCCCCTGTGTGGTGTGGGTTTTCATAATCTCATATTCCTCCGCCGTAAGCTTTCCGGGCTTTGACAAAATAGCATCCGGAATCGTAATTTTCCCCACGTCATGCATGATTGATGCCAACGCAATATTATGAATTTCCCCTTCGGTCAGCCCCTCTCCAAACTCCGTATTCTCAAGCATATATTTCGTAATAGTAAAAATACGGTTTACATGCCCTCCGGATTCCTCATTACGGAACTCGACCGCAGTCGCCAGTGCCTCGATCATTCCCTGATACAGCGAAAGAATCTTCTCTGACTGCACTGTCAGTTCTTCCTTTTGGGTCTCTACCACATTATGCAGATATTTCCTTGCCGCATACAGCTCAATGACAGACTCCACCCGCCGGCGCACCACAAAAGAAGTCACCGGCTTTGTAAGCACATCCATAACCCCAAGCTGGTATGCTTCCTTTACCATATCCGCCTGCTGCTCCGCCGTAATCAAAAACACCGGTGTCTCATCTAGCATTTTCATACTCTTTAAGTGGCGCAGCACTTCAATACCATCCATCTCCGGCATAATTACGTCCAGGAGGATGGCACAGAACTGACCGCGGTTGCTCAGAATCTGCGCCATTCCCATATTTCCATTTGCTGCTTCCCGTATCTCATAGGTATCGGAAAATATTTTTCCCAGGATTTTACGGTTAATCTGGTCATCGTCAATAATCAAAATTGTTTTTGAATCTGACTTACTCCGATAATCTATACTATATTGCTTCATTCTATCGCCCCATTAGCCGGCTAACCCCCTCAGGCTGCCTGACTGCTCCTTCTGTTTGTGGTTGATATGTTCTCCCGGTCTGCCCGGACTTACTGTCAGACGCCTCTCTTTAAGAAATAATTAAAAAACAGCGGCTCACATTCCTCCAGAAGGTCAAATACTTCTTTGCTCACCATGCCAGGGTCATCATTAACCAGACGTCTGATGACAAATTTTATCGGCTTCGTCCCATCTCCATAAAACTTGGAACGCTTATCTTCAAATTCATCAATGATTCTGCACATCTGGCTGTAAATGGAATTATTTTTTCCAATGATTCCATAAGGATAGCCCTTTCCGTCAAAACGCTCATGATGATGAAGACATATACTTGAGCAGACCTCCACAAAATATCGGCATCTGGTCGATCGGTTCATCTTTATCAGGTTCGATCCATATATGGTATGCTTTTTCTGCAGTTCCTGTGTCTTTGTGTGGCCCGTCATAATCTGCATCTGCTTATCCGGAATCAATATATTCCCGATATCGCAGAAATATGCAGCCTTGCTGATCAGCTTAATATTGTCTGAATCCAACTTTACACTTCTATTTGATTTGCAGTAAGCGTTCAGCATAATCTTCATCAAGTCAGACACCGTCTTGCAGTGCGCATCGCTTTTCTCAAAATTATTCAGATAAGTTTTATAAACGACCTCCAGATCAGAAATATATTTTCCGGTTTCCGTCAGATCCTCTTTCTGAAGGTCATAGTCCGGAATAATTCCCAGCCTTGATCTCAGACGCCAGAGTATGTCGTCCTTATCAAAAGGCTTTCCTATAAATTCCCCGACATTATACTGAAGCGCTCTCTCCACATTATCCCTGGTAGGCTCCGCAGTGACAACAAAAACAGGGATATCGTCAATTCCCTTCTCCTGCATAAATTTCAACACATCAAACCCGTCAATGTGCGGCATTGACAAGTCCAACAGTATCACATCAAGCTGATCCCTTCTTGTAGTGATATACTCAAATGCCATATTTCCGCTGCTTGCTTCAAGGACTTCGAAATCATTGTTCAAAATACTTTTCAGAACAATCCTGTCTATCTTCGTATCATCCACGATCAACAGCCGTTTTCTATCTTGAGCCATAGTCAATTTCTCCTCATAATTTTCAGCGGCCCCTGTATATCAGCCGTTGTTATTCCCATGCCGCACATTCTGCCGCACGGCATCCGGACCGACAAAGCTGCGGTCCAAAACGTCAGCCCTGATTCTGCTGAATACACTCTACAATTTTCGCCTGTACAGGAATCAGCTTCTCCATCGCCGCCTTCGCCTCTTTCGGCTGATTGCCGCGCAGGAGTCCCAAAACCTCTACATAGCCTTCAAAAAGCGGCGTAAGTGACAGATTCCCGCTTGTTCCTTTAAGTGCATGTACCTTACGAATCAATGGGTCCAAATCCGCACTGTCAAATTCCCCTAACTCAATGGGCGACTCATCCAGAGCTTCCAGAAACATCCCCAGCATCATTTCATACAGGGATTCATCCCCCATCACACGGTCCAATCCTTCATCCACATCTACCCCCAACTGTTCCAGTTCCTCTTTACCTTTCATAAATCATAACCCCATTTCTCTATATTTTTATCACTCTATGCTGTTCTCGTCATAACTTGTCTCCGGAGCGGTTTTGCCCCCCCCTGTTCCAAGCCCTCCAGCACATCCTTGATTGTCTTTTCCAACTGCTCTAATACAATAGGCTTGGAAACATGGGCATTCATACCGGACTCCAACGCATCCTGGACATCATCTGCAAATGCATTCGCCGTCATCGCAATAATCGGAATCGTTCCGGCACAAGGATGCCCTCCGGCACGTATCGTTCTTGTAGCTTCATAGCCATCCATGATTGGCATCTGCACATCCATGAGGATAATATCATACTGTCCCGGCTCAGATTTTCCAAAGATTTCTACCGCTTCTTTGCCATTTTCCGCAATATCACAGGTGGCTCCTCTTGTGTCCAAAATCTTACACAGAATCAGCCTGTTCACCTCAATATCCTCAACTACCAGTATATGCTTATCTTTTACAATACTTACTTCTTCCTTCTCAGAATCTGTCTCGTTTCGGCCAAACATCAACCGTTTAATGGCTTCCTTGAACTTGGACATAAAGAAGGGCTTTTGCATGAAATGATTAATTCCAACTTCCAACGCTTCCTGCTCAATATCTGCCCAATCATAAGCCGTGAAAAGCAGTATTGGAATCTTACGCGAATAGTTCTTCCGAATCAAACGCGCAGTCTCCATTCCATCCATCTCCGGCATCATCCAATCCAACAGAATCACATCATATGGCTCCCCATTCTCACGAGCAGTACGAATGGTGCTGATTACATCAGCGCCATTTGTCACATAGTCAACATGGACTCCCGTCTTCTCCATCGCCTGAACGATATTTTTACAGATATCTTCGTCATCATCTGCTAAAATCATCCGAGAAACTCCATGCTCCTCCCAGAATTTCGGGTCGTCCTCCTTCTCCTGAATACGAAGTTCCAATTCTACGGTAAATGTGGTTCCAACCCCAAGCTGGCTCTCCACACTCAGCGTGCCTCCCATAAGTTCCACCAGGTTCTTCGTGATCGCCATTCCCAGACCCGTCCCCTGAATCTTATTGGTCCTCGTATTCTGTTCTCGGGTGAAGGGGTCAAACATGACTTTCTGGTAATCTTCAGACATTCCCTGTCCGTTATCCTTCACAGAAAATTGTATCCGGCTGTAGCTGTCTAAAATCTGCGGCAGTTCACACACACTCATCTCAATCCTTCCTCCATTGGGTGTGTACTTCACTGCATTCGATAAGATATTAATCAAAATCTGATTAATCCGCATCTTATCTCCAATCAGATGCTCATATGTAAACGGCGTTGTATAAATTTCAAACGTCTGCTTCTTCGCTCTTACCTGTGAACGGATGATCGTATTCATCTCGTCGATAATATCTGCCAGGCTCAGCTCCGCATTATTCAACGTTGCATTGCCGCTTTCAATCTTGTTCATATCCAGAACGTCATTGATAAGTCCCAAAAGATGCTGGCTGGCCCCGTCAATCTTCTGTGCGTATTCCCTCACATATTCAGGATTGTCCGCCTCCTGCTTCAGCAGCGCGACCAAACCCATGATGGCATTCATTGGTGTACGGATATCATGGCTCATACTGCTCAGGAACGTACTCTTCGCCTTGCTCGCCACCTCAGCCGCATCCAGAGCCGCTGTCAGCGTATTCTCTGTCTGCCGTTCTTCCGTCCTGTCAGAAATATAAACAACCAGTTTTTCCTCTCCCTGTATCGCAATACAATAAACCGTCTCCAGAAACCACTTGTGTTCTCCGGTTCTTGAGTTGACCCTGTCGATTGCTACAGGTTCCAGAGTATCTCCCGGCTTCAAAGCATCCAGGGCATGATCCTCATAATTTAATATTTTCAGCTCCGACAAGGCGTCATCTTCCGACATTCCCAACACACGTTCCAGATTCGGGCTGGCATATTCAATAATACGCTCCTTCTTCTTCACCATCAAATACGTATCGTCCGTATTGTTCGATAAATAGGTGGAGAAAATATTAAACAACTGCTCCTGATATTCAATCTCATTGTCCATCTTCATGATGTCCCTGCGTGTACGCCACATGAAGAATGTAAATGAGGAAAGCACAACAAGTACTACCATCGCCAGAATCAGCAGCATCCGCGAATTTTGAATAATCCCGTTGGCTTCATTCATAATAGCAGACATGGGCACAATGGATACCAGATACCACTCCTCTACGTTTCCAATTGGAACGTAGGTGTAAACATGGTCTCCGTTTGTATCATGGAAAACCGCTGAACCGGATTCCCGATTGTCCAACGCAGTCTCAAATTCAGCCAAATGTTCCGTCTGATTTTGCTCGGAATCAACGAGTTCGAAAATATCATCTCCCAACTCATCTCCCGCATTGACGAAGGGCCTCAGCAAAATCTCCCCCTGCCGGTTTACAATATATGCAAATCCCTGGTCATTATAGAAAGAAAGCGTAAACTCTCTCGATACTCTGGTCGATTCATACCCCTTCTGAAACAATCCCCTCGTACCATCAGCAAAGGTAAAACATTCATAATAACCAAACATCTTATTGTCTGTATATAAACCAATATATGGATCTCTGACACCACTTCCTGTAAACTCCTGATAGATTCCCAGCTCTTCCCCACTCATCTGGAATGCTTCATCAGACTTACTGATATAATAAGCGCCCGTATCCAGATTCACTACCGAGTAAACGGCATCTATCTCACTAAACAGTGTCAGTTTTTCCTGAATTGCATTCACATTATCCGAGTCATACTTTGAAAAATCTGTCGCAAAACTATGCAGCCGCTCTCTATCCCTTGCGATGAAACTGTCAAAAGCCTGCTGCTGCTGCCCAGTAACTGCCAGAACATTGGAAATCGCCTGATCCATTAAGCTGTCCCGGATAGAAATCACATAGTAATACGCTCCTGCCAGCATACAGATCATGCTAAGTACGACCACAAAGTACATTAACAACTTCTGTCTGTAATGTCTCTTCCTTTCTTCTTTCACTTTTGTCCACCTTCAACATTATAAAATTTACAGATAATTTTAAGACTCAGCCTACATCACTCGCTTGTTGGCTGCCATCAGGCATGTCAAGAAAGCACCTTTTCCCCAAAGGTTTCCCCGCTGTCAATCCCCCAATCTTCAGCGTCATATACTTATTTCAACGACTAACATTCCATAAATATATCCTTGGTTATAACTTTCCGACCACTATATTTAATTTTTTAATCATCCGAAAATACTTAAAAAATGAAACCAGTAGTAAAAGAGTCTGGAACTTTTCTGCTTCCAGTCAGGTAAACTCTTACTTAAAATATCCCTATGTAATTTAGTATACATCATAACACAAGGGAATGCAATTCAAAATGATGAATTTTTTGGATGTAAAGGGTAAATTTTCAGGTAAATCACACAAAATTCTCCCGTTTTCTTGTCCTCTGTTTTTTCCCAAAAAACAAGGGAAAAAAAGAGAACCTGCCGCTTGCACAGATTCCCTTTTTTATGCTCTCTGTCTTTAATTATGCTGCCGAACCCAATATCCATTTTGGATCTTTCGGAGCTTCCTTCGGCTTTGTATCCGCTGCTGTCACAGTGCGAGTCATTCCGCCAGCGGTATAAATTCTGCCGCATTCCGGACAGATTCCCGTCTGCATGGTGACTGACTGGCTGATAACCCGGCGTCCTTCCTTTTCCGCATTAGCACGCTCACGTACTACATGCTCCAGTTCATGGCCGCGTACCGCATTTGCCGTCTGCCCCGGATCAATATGGGTCGGTGTTTTGAAGGATACGCCCGGATCATCGGAGCCGTCCTGATATTTCCGCTCCTTACAGGTCTGGCACTCGCCCTCATTTGCTGCTTTCTGGGTATCCTCCACACCTGTTCCGGCAACCTTCGGAGCATCTTCCTTCGAGTCGTTTCCTGTTACCCCCGCCGGCTCCTCTTCTGCTGCCCCCGGAAGTCCCGCCTCTGCCACTTTGTCAGCTGACGTTCCCGGCAGATCCAGTTCTACGGCTTCCTGAGACTTCGTTCCCGGCAGATCCAGTTCTACAGCTTCCTGAGACTTCGTTCCCGGAAGATTCAATTCTGCTGCTTCAGAACCGCTCGTCTTCCCTGACTGCGGCATACCTGCATATTCAATACGCATACGCACAGCCAGCTCTGCCGGATCCATCCCGGCTCTCATGAAGGGGATTCCATAATTCACATTTCCCGCAGTACCGGACTCCACTTTAGAAGCCTTACCAATCGGCTCCACCGGAGTTTCCAGGTCAGCCGCACGGCTGGCTGCCACACCGGTAATACCCGCCGTATGACCGGCAGCCGTCAGACTGCGCGCACCAATCACAGACTCTTTACTTCCTGTCTTCTCTGCCGGTGCGGCATGTTCTCCCGCAGCTGAAGCTGTTGATACGGACTGTCCGGCCTGGCTTCCTGTGTCCTGCCCGGCCGCATGCATCCGCTGATACCCCGTATACTGATAACTGCTTACATAAGGATGAAAAGAAACTGCCCCTACCATGTTCTCCACCTCCTAAAATTACAATTACACTTCAAGACTTTCTTCTTTATCATTCTCTTCTTTGTCTGCTTCCTCTCTGAGACCTACCACATTGTCCCAGATGTCATTCACTTCTTCTACACATTCCATGTAAATCTGCGCCAGCTGGTTAGTCTTAAGTCCTAGCTTTTCTGCGATTTCTTTTGTCTCCGCCCATTCTGCCCGCTCATAATGAAGAACCAACTGATACAGTTCCCCTGCCATGCCTTCCTGATATATCAGGGCGTCCTTCACTTCCTTCACAATTGGAATCTCGTAGAGGATTTCCTCCATCGGAGCATCAATCATATACTCCAATGTAGAGAACATTCCCATCAGATAAGCCTCCGACGGTGTAATCGGCAGCTTCTTCAGCTTCTTTGCCAGTTCCGAGGCAAAATTTGCACGCAGGAACGATGTTTTAAGCGTCTCTTCCGATGAATCTTCTCCCACCTTGTTATTCTCAAAGCTGAGCAGATATACCCACTGCTTCAGCTGGCTGATTCCTACACGAACCAACGCCTGGCGTACGGAGGTCGTCTCATGATGTACTGCAAAGTATGCAGAATTGGCCATCTTCAAAAGCGCATATGTCAAAGAAGCATCCCTGATGATAATCTCCTCCAACATCTCTACATCCGGCTCTTCTTTCGTAATCTCGACAATCAACTGGTACAAGTTCCCCTGCATGAAATCCATCTTGCTCGCCTTCGTAGCCGTCGCACTGGATACATAGTTCCCTTCTACATAATCCGCTTCCAGTTCCTTTGCGAACTCATAAGTTTCCTTTGTATTGACTCCGGTAGCAATAAACTCCTTCTGGAATCCATGTGCCATATCAATTACATTGGCAATAGACCTCATCTTCGTCTCGCTCAGTTCCCCGGAAATATCAATCTTGATATAGTCCACATACTCCAACATACTGAAATACTTTGGTGTAAACTGGAAATCATTAATTGCAAAATGATATCCTGCCTCCCGGTATTTACTGATCAGAATTGTAGCCAGAGAGTGAATCACAATATTATCCTCAATCTGGATCACAATCTTATCTTTATCAAAAATCTTAGGTGTATTCCGAAAGAGAAGCGCCGGAGTAAAAGTCATAAACGTCCGCTTCTCCTTAAAAATACGATTTGAATTCTCTGACAGGAATGCCACCATCGCATTAGCGGCCACACTGTCCGAACTTGAATTATACAGGCTGTTCTCATCCTGTTGGATCATCAATTCATATCCAATAACTGTGTCCGATCTCAGATCCTTGACCGCCTGTCTTACTACACAATTATCCATTGACTATATCTCCTTCCGCTCCAGCAGTTCATCCATGACCTCAACCAGACGTCCAATCTCTGGTTTTGACAACTGCTCGTCGGCGCCAAGCCGCTTTCCTTTTCGCCACATCTCCTCATTGATGAGCGACGAGAAAATGATAACCGGCATACTCTTCATAACATCGTCTTCCTTAACCAGCTTTGTAAGACGATGTCCGTCCATCTCCGGCATCTCGATATCCGTGATCATCAATGCTGCTTTCTGATGGAAATCAGAGTCATTGCGGATAGTATTCAGATAGTCCCAGGCTTCCTTTCCGTTATTAAAGTTCTTAAGATTTACATAACCTGCACGCAGAAGAGAATCCTTGATCATCTTAGTAAGCAGGATGGAGTCTTCCGCAAGGACGATATGCTCTTCACGCTCTTCCCTGTCACCCAGCTTATCAATCTCATCCATCTGGATACCGGTCTCCGGTGCGATTTCTGTTACTATCTTCTCAAAGTCGAGGATGGTCACCAGCCTGCCCCCACACTGGGCAATTCCTGTCGCAACCCCTTCTTCCCCGTTGGAAAGCGTCTTATCCGGCTTCTGGATATCCTCCCATGAAATCCTGCTGATTCCCACTACCGTATGTACCCTGAAAGCGATGTTCATCTTATTGAAATTGGTAATGATGAACAAATCCCTGTCATTTGCCTCTCCGCTGTCGCCGGTCAGGTACTTCGGCAGGTTAATCACTGTAAGCAAGATATCCCTGGGCTTAAAAATCCCTTCCACCGCCGGATGGGAGTGAGGTACCGGCTTTACTTTATCCGCCATCATAATCTCCCTTACCTTCGCTACATTGATACCATACAATTCGCCAAATACAGTAAACTGCATAATCTCAATCTCGTTTGTCCCTGATTCCAATAAAATCTCTGTATCAGCCATAAACTCACTCCTTTGCATTCTATATATATTTATCGGCGCATCCTACATTTAAAATAAGGTTTCTTTCCGGCTATTTGGCCAAAATCAGTGCATCTCCGATTCTATCAGACAAAAACACCATATTTTTTGAATTTATCAACTAAAATCATCTGAAATCAGCGTAACTTCCATTCCAGAAGCTTATTTTAAAGAAATTTCTCCGGTTTCCCTGCACACCGTACAGAAACTTTACCGGTTCCTACATCCAAAACCATGGTCCTTGCATAATTAGCGCCCGTATCCTCTCCCATCACACGGAGCCCTTCTTTCATCAAGGCCATCTTCACCATCTGGGCATTGCGCTCGCCGATGTTTCCAAGCCCTCCCGGCCCCTTCATCTCAAACATCTTCGCACCGCCCGCAATCTTACATACCATCCGGCTCTTCATGCCCCCAAACGCCTGCAGCTTGCGCAGGGTTTCAGGAATCCCCGAATCGGCAAATTTAAATACATTCGTATCTGTTCCCTGTTTCTGCGGAAGCATGATATGAAGCAAGGCCCCCAGCTTGATCATCGGGTCATAGAAAGAAATCCCGATGCAGGACCCCAGGGCATATGTGATCAGTATGCCCTCCTGCCTTGTAATCTTCATATCAGCAATCCCCACTGATATTTTCTTGGTCATCCATCAATCACTCCTAGTTTTTTCATAAGAACATTCAATGATTCCACATCCGGCAGGAGCAGCATATTACTGTTGAGCGCCTTGCCGTCAATTTTAAATTTTCCTGTGATCATCATAATCCTGTCGGAATGCTGTCCCATCATTGCGATTGGGACACTCATAATACCGCCCTGCATATTTACGGTAAACTGAGGTACGGACAAATCCACCTCCACATTACACAACGAAGACATTGCCGTGATATAAGAAGAAATCACAATATTGCCGATTTCTGTCAATACCGACATGTCAATCTCTTCAAGATCCATGAAATCTGTAGAAGGCCTTCCGATCATCTTCTGTATGATCGCATCAGAAAATTCCTTCGTCAGGATAAAGAGCATGATTCCGTTCAGTTCTCCTGACATTTCTACAAATATCGCCGCTACCAGTTCCTCCGGATGTCCCAGGTGTGTCATCGCCGCGTTAAACCCCAGGATTTTCACTTCCGGGAGCGCCATATTGACCTTTGCATTCAGCATGCTGGACAAAGCCGTTGCCGCGTTGCCGCCGCCGATGCTTCCGATCTCCTTAAGCATATCAATTGCCAAAGCGCCCATTTCCTCATACTTTTGAATTGCCATATGTCTACCTCGCTATCTTTCAATCATCCAAACCATTATGATCTCAGACCGTTGATCGTTGTCATGACTTCATCCGATGTCTGCACCATCTTCAAGGCATAAGAATACGCCCTCTGTGTCTCGATCAGCTTTGAGATCTCATCCGCCGTATCCACTCCGGACATCTCCAGAGAATGGTCTACAAGCGCCGCGCCACGTATCAAATAAGGATCACCGTTCTTAGCAACTGGCGTAAACTCATTATGGCCGCTGCTCATCATTCCGTCCAAGATATCAAATCCATACACTCCGATTTCCCCGCTCAGTTCCTTGTTCTCTCCTACAAGGATTGGATTCTGATTCTCGTCCAGAACAAAATTTCCATTATCATTTACCAGGTAAAAAACATCTCCCCGCTGCGAAAGACTAAAGTGTCCGTTTCTCGTATAAGTCACTTCGCCTGTAACAGGGCTGAGAAGCATAAAGAAGCCGTCCTCCAGGATTGTATAATCGAATTCTCCTCCCGTAGTCATCGGTGCGGTCGGATCGAATTTCGTATTCGTCTTCTCCACTGTAATGCCGACACCTGCCTTAAGCGGAGTATCCTCACCCGTATAGTTATTCAGGTTGTAATACATCAGATCTGAAAATACGGCTGACTTCGGTTTATAACCATAGTTGTTCACGCTCGCAAAGTTGTTGGCAATGACGTCCATCTTTCTCTGCTCTTCAATAGCCCCCCTTGCGGCAGTGTAAAATGACGTGTACATAAATCTCTCCTCTCTGAATTTTATTTTCTATCAGTTGTTGCCGCCCAGTGTAGTAACACGGCTAATCATCTGGTCATACATCCGCAGGATCTGCGCGGAACTCTGCAGCACCCTCTGGCTGCTCATCATCCTGGTCATCTCCTCCGCCATAGATACATTGGAATCTTCGAGATAACTCTGAGTGACCGTTGTCCCCAACGGCGCCGCCTGCGGCTGAGCCGCCGCCTCGAACATGCCCCCTGTGACCTTGGTCAGCTGGTTATAATCCGCAAAATCTACAACCTGAATCGTACCAAAATACTGTTCGCCGTCCTCGCTTGTAATCCGTCCCTGAGTGTCTATGGTCAGTTCATCCGTAGTCACCTGAATCGGACCATTCGTTCCCTGTACCCGTCCTACTCCCTGCAGAACCAGATAACCGTCATCATCCAGATTAAATGAGCCGTTTCTGGTATACTGGACTCCATTAGCCGTCTGGATTACAAAGAAACCGCTGCCCGTAAGCCCCACATCCAACGGATATCCGGTCTCCCGGATGCCGCCCTCCGTGTAATCCGTCACTCTCTCATCCGCCACATCCATATGGGACACAACGCCGACCGGTGTCTTGCCTTCCTTGTCATACCGGTAAATCAGCTCATCCCGAAATGTAGTCTCCATCATCCGGTCCATCTTATAACCCGGCGTAGAAATGTTCGTCATGTTGTTGCTGATAACATTCAGTACCCGGTTCTGTGTAATCATATTCGATGCCAGATCATAATACCCCTGAAACATATCTCTGCTCTCCTTTGCTTATTTTATATAAAATCTTCCATATGCGCCCTTAACTTCTTAATCGCATTGGAGTGGATCTGTGATACCCTCGGCTCACTCACCTGAAGCACATCTGCAATCTGCCGCATGTTCAGGTCTTCTATATAGTACAGAGAAATCACAAGCTGCTCATTCTCCTTCAGCTTCTTGATACCTTCCGCCAGAACTTCTGTGATCTCCTTCTTCAGAAACTGGTTCTCGGGCTGCTCGTTGGACTCCACCTGGGGAAGCTTCATCCCAATCTCATTGCCCTGAGCTTCTGCCAACACCATATCCAACGAAAGGATATTGAACAGACTCGCCTTACGCATCGTGTCCTGATACTTCTCCGGCGTGATATTCAGATACTCTGTCACTTCCTGGATGGAAGGATAATACCCAAGTTTATTATATAACGTTGTGACCGCATCTTCAATATCTCTTGTGTTTTTTCTTGTACTTCTCGGCACCCAGTCCTGCTTCCTTGCCAGGTCTATGATCATTCCCTTGATCCGCTTCGAGATAAATGTCTCAAACTTCACATTCTTATCCATATCGAACTTGTCGATAGCAGACATGATCGCGATGACTCCCTCGCTGATGATGTCGTCCACCTGCGAAAAACTCAGATAGATATCCCGCATCTGCAGCGCAATACTCTTCACAAGATAAATGTAGCGCATGACAAGTTCTTGTTTGACCTCCAGGGCGCCGGTCTCTTTATACAATTGTAAAAGCTCTTCATTGGACTTCTCTTTGTATTGTTCCTGCGTATCCATATTGGCTGCTCCATCTGAATTTACGAAACTGTCAGAAAATAACTCCACTTTTTACCTGTTCATGTTATTTTCCTGAGGTTCCTTATTTTGGCTGCGAAGTAATATTTCCGATTGCCTGTATCTGGATATTATTGCTGATTTCATTAAACGAAAGTACAAACATATCCGGGAAGAACTGCTCTACCAAATGATAGAAATGCAGTCTCACCACCTGGCTGGTCAGCACGATCGGCGGCTGGCCGAGTTCCTGGAACTTCTTTACTTCATCAGAAAGCTGCGTGATAACACTCTGCATCACATCCGGGCTGAGCGCAAGATATATGCCGTTCTCCCCGTTTGTCAGGCTGGTAATAATACTCTTTTCCAAATCTGCGTCCAACGTCACTACCTTCATGGTGCCGCCTTCGCAGAATTTT
Source organism: uncultured Lachnospiraceae bacterium (assembly GCA_947564305.1). Next base: position 18,989 of record CANOBT010000025.1, read on the forward strand.
CTCGTAATAGTACGTTTCAAAGCAACACGGATATTCTCCGTAATCGTATCCAAATCCTTCACCGTCATGGCAGAATCCACGATTGTCTCGATAATGGTTTCCATATCTTTGATCGGAATACCCTCTTTCAGAAGGTTGGTCAGTACTTTCTGGAAACCGCCGTAAGAAATCACCGCTGGGATTGCTTCCTCTACAAGCTCCGGAGCCTGCTTCCTGAGATTCTCCACCAACCGTACTACTTCCTGCCGGTTCAGCAGTTCATGGGCATGCTTCTTCACGGTCTCCGACAAATGTGTCAGCATAACAGACAGCGGGTCGATAACCGTATATCCATAAATTTCCGCCATTTCCCGCTTATCCATGGTAATCCACTTACTCGGAATACCATATGCGGGCTCTATAGTTTCAATTCCTTCAATTTCTTTCTCCACATTCGGCGGCTCCAAAGCAAGATAATAATCAATCAGAATCTCACCTCTTGCGACCTCCTCGCCTCTAATCTTGATCATATACTGATTCGTATTCAGATAAGAACTGTCGCGAAGTCGGATAGAAGGAATGACTAACCCCATTTCCTGGGCATACTGTCTCCGGAAAATCACGATACGGTCAATCATACGGCCGCCGCTTTCCTCATCCACAAGCGGAATCAGGCTGTACCCGAATTCCATCTCAATAGGTTCTACATTAATCAGTGAATATACACTGTTGATATCTTTGAAATTACTTTCTTCTTCCGCAAGAAGCTGCTCTTCGTCAATCGGACCAGGACCGCCCATGCCGCCTGGACCTGCGCCGCCGACACCGGCAAGTGCCGAAACAGGTTCTCCCATCTCCTCCATACGTCTCAGGAGATAATATCCGCCAAGCATCATAACCAGCGAAATGATTCCCAACTGAATCTTTGGCATACCCGGAACCGCAATCAATACTGCAAGCACGCCTCCGGCGATCATGATTGCCTTAGGCTGGTTAGAAAACTGCCCTGTTACTTCTATATTCAGACTGTCTTCCGCAACGGCACGTGTTACAATCATACCTGTTGCCGTAGAAATCAGAAGCGCCGGTATCTGCCCTACCAGACCGTCACCAATAGTAGCGATCGTATATACAGAAAGCACCTCGGAAAACTCCATTCCACCCTGAACCATACCGATGATACAGCCGCCCAGGAAGTTGACTGCCGTGGTAACAATCGAAAGAGTGGCGTCACCCTTAACGATCTTAGTAGCACCATCCATAGAACCGTAGAAGTCCGCTTCCTTCTGGATCTTATAACGTCTCTCCTTTGCCTCCGTCTCATCAATCAGCCCGGTACTCAAATCGGCGTCGATTGCCATCTGTTTACCCGGCATAGCGTCCAATGTAAAACGTGCTGCTACCTCTGCGACACGCTCCGCACCTTTGTTGATAACAAGGAACTGGACCATTACAATGATCAGGAAGATAACAACTCCGACAACCGCATTTCCCTGCAGCACGAAGTCACCCATCGCCGCAATCACCGCTCCGGCGGAACCGCCGCTGCTGAGGATGCTTCTTGTCGTAGATACGTTAATTCCAATACGATATAATGTTGTGATCAGAAGCAGGGATGGAAAAATAGAAAATTCCAACGCTTCTTTGATATTCATACTGATCAACAGGACAATCAGTCCTATCGCCATATTTAAAATAATCATCACATCCAGCAGGACTGGATTTAACGGTATGATCAAAAGCAGTACGATCATTACTACGATCAAAGATACCGCATTGTTCAATAGATTCTTCATCTTCTACACCAATTTTTTATTCATACGGAATATTTCAACCAGTATCTCCGCTACAACTCCATAATATTCTGCCGGGATTTCACTGTCCAGCGGAGTGGAAGCATAAAGTCCCCGCGCAAGCGGTTTATTCTCAATTACCGCAACGCCATTTTTTTCACCGATTTCTACAATCCGAAGTGCAAGTGAATCCTGCCCCTTTGCAATCAGAATCGGCGCATTGTCATGGTCAATATCATATTTTAAGGCAACCGCATAATGGGTCGGGTTACGAATGATCACGTCAGCGTCCGCAATTCCCTGCATCATCCTGCTCCTGGCTCTCTGCTGCTGGATACTCCTGATCTTACCCTTGACCTTAGGATCTCCTTCTGTCTGTTTAAACTCTTCTTTGACCTCTTCCTTGGTCATCTTCATATCCTTTTCAAAAGACCAGAACTGATAGAACACGTCAAATCCCGCGATTGCAGCAAATACCATACCGACCTTGAGTACCATGCTTATAATCTCATTCAGCACATACGTGCAGGACGGAACGACTGCCATATCCATCATCTTTGTGATCGTCCCCATCTCGCTTTTCAGGATATTAAACAAAAAAACTCCAAGGATAATGATCTTGATAGACGATTTCAGCAGCTCCACCAACTGCTTCACTGAAAAAAGTCCTTTAATCCCTTTGATTGGATTCAGCTTGCTGAGCTTGAATTTCAGCGGTTTCATGGTGAACAGAAATTTCGTCTGGACTCCGGTCGAAATCACTGCAAACGCAATGGAAATCAGCCCCAGCGGAATGATACATTTCAGCAGAATCCACACTGCCTGCCATCCAATCTCCTGCTGTGCTCCGAATGTCAGCCGGTTCCTCGCGCTTATCGCTGAGATATGATAAACAAGCGCCCCCTGGAGCGACTCCACCATCATAGGGAATAACAGCCGCAGGCAGAGAAAAACACCTACAAGCGAAACGACCGTGACAACGTCTTTACTCTTTGCGACGTGTCCTTCTTTTCGTTGGTCGTTCCGCTTCTTACCTGTGGCTTTTTCGGTTTTTTCCTGGCCGTTTTCATTCTCCGCCAAACGTTCTCACTTCACTTTCTTCCTACAAAAATGTCAAAATTCCCTGAATCGTTTTCATCATGGTAGTCATGATCTTGTTCAGGTATTCGCCGATTGGGGAAAACATGATAAACAAAAGCCCCAGACCGACGATCAATTTGATCTGTATATTGATTACAAATACACTGATCTGCGGTACTGCTTTGTTCAGGATACCAATCCCAACCTCCACAAGCATCTCCGCCGCTATGATCGGGATAGAAAAACGTATCCCCATATCCACACACTGCAGGAAAATCTCAATCATCCGGACCGCCAGGCCCTGGGTGATCACAATCCCCCCATAAGGGACAATCTCCGCAGATGTAATCATAATATTTATCAGGGCAAGATGCCCGTCTACCGCAAAAAACATCAGCATGAACCAGGTCTGTAACAGACTTCCCGTCACAGCCATCTGAGAATTACTCTGAGGATCATACACCGTAGCCATGGAAAGCCCCATCTGATAATCTATGATATATCCCGAAAAACTGATGATAAAAAAAAACAACTGCATGACATATCCAATGATATACCCTGCCACAAATTCTTTTATCAGAAGGAATCCAAATTCGAACGTACTCGCAGTCTCAAATGCCTCTCCCGCAGAATGACTGTATACCACCAGAGTCAGGACAAGTATAAGTCCCGCCTTAAACCGGGACGGTATATTGTTCCTCCCAAAGACTGGATTCATAAGGATAAATCCCGACATCCTCATCATAATCAGCGAGAACAGCGTCAGCTGTGCGGTATCGTTAATCGCCATCGGCAATGCCATCACTCCTCACGCCCACTTATAGCATCTCAAATATACGGACGGTAAAATCTGATAACAGGCTCATCATCCTTCCGCCCCCGAACACAAGAACAGTGCCTACCACAAGAAGTTTTGGCACAAATGTGATAGTCTGCTCATGAATCTGTGTAGCGGCCTGGATAATAGAAATAAGGACGCCCACGACCATACTGACAATCAGAAGCGGTCCCGCAACCTGGATGATCAGCACGAACAGTTCATACATCAAATCCCCTATCTGCTCATTTGTCATCTTCTTCTCCTCCCCAAAAACCTGATATCTCATGAAAGAGCACCCGTCAGGGCACAGAATGCTTCATGCCTTTCCGGTATGCTCAGTTAAAACTCGCAACAATATTTGAAAACAGTAACTCCCATCCATCTACGGTAATGAACAGCAGCAGCTTAAACGGCATGGAAATCATTGCCGGCGGCAGCATCATCATACCCATGGACATCAGGGTACTGGAAACAACAATATCAATCAGAAGGAACGGGATATATAATAAAAATCCTGCTGTGAAACCACGTTTCAACTCACTCGTCATAAAAGAGGGGATGACCGTTGTCATCGGAAGATCGACCAATGCCTCCACATACTCTTCCCTCTCCTCATAGTCCGCCTCATCAGGCAGTTCCTCTCCTGAAAAATCTGCGAACAGATTCAGCGAGCTTGTCTCCGTATTGCTCAGCATGAACCGCTTCAGCGGAACCTGTGCCCGCTCCAGAGCTTCCCCCTGTGTAATCTCATTGTTCCTGTATGGTGTATAAGCATCCGTATTAATCTCGGAAATGACCGGATTCATGATATATATTGTCAGAAAGATCGCAATCCCCACCAGTACCATGTTGGGCGGCGTCTGCTGGACACCCATCGCAGTCCTCAGAAAAGAAAGGATGATCATCGTCCTTGCAAACGAAGTCACCATAATCAAAAGTGACGGCAGAAGTGATATAATCGTCAGCAGCAGCAATATGTCCAATGTTGGTACTTGTTCACCATTTACATTTATCAGTGAGTCGTACACTAACCTTACCTCCTCTTCCTGCCCAGATCATTCAGCTTATCCAGCATTCCCCGGAAATCCGCTGTCCTGACATTTCCGTTTTCGTCTTCCTCCGCCAACGGAAACAGTTCTTCTTCTCTCATTTCAGACAGGATATTGACCTGGCCTGCAGTAATCCCTACAAGCAGATACTTCCCGCTCACCTGTACGATGGCGATATACCGCTCCTGGCCCAGAGTCATCTGGTCGATCAGGCGCATATAGCGGGAACTGCTGCTTTTCATTATGCCTTTGCCCAGGTATCTGCTGGCAAGATAGCTTAAGTAAATGATCAATGCCACAATAATAATCGTAGCAATCATATTCCACATACGAACCCCTTCTTAATACCAATGAGAATCCTCATCCGAATTTCCTTACTCTAATGCAGCCAGATTGACCTTCATAATCTCTGTGATACGGATTCCAAAGTTATCCTCTACTACTACAACGTCGCCCTTGGCAATACACTGTCCGTTTACAAACAGATCCACCTGCTCTCCTGCAAGTTTGTCCAGAACCACAAGGGAACCCTTTGTAAAATCAAGGATATCCTTGACAAGTTTCCTGGTCCTTCCAATCTCAACAGAAATCTCAAGAGGAACGCTCATGATCAATTCCATGTTCTCTTCCTGCACGCCTTCAAGCACAATACCGCTGTCCGGCTTCAGATTCTGTTGGTTCGGCGCCTGCACATGAATCATCTTCGGCTCTGTTGGCTTCTCGACCGGTTTCTCCGCTGCCCTTTCCATCATCTGCTGCTGCATCTGCTGCATCTGCTGCATCATCTGCTGCATCATCTGCATCTGCATCATCGCCACATCCGGACTCACTGCCGCCTGCATGACAGGCTGTACCGGCATCTGTGCCGCCCCCGGCTGTACCGCTGCAGGTGCTGCGGCCGGCATACTTGGAGCTGCTGCAGGTGCTGCCGCACTGTTTCCGGCAAGCATCTTCTCAATCTCTTCCTGAGACATCTTTGCACCGGACGGAGCTGGTGCCGGGGCCGGCTCTGGCTCACTGTTTCCGGCAAGCAGTTTCTCGATTTCTTCCTGGGAAAGCTTTGCACCGGATGAAGCAGGTGCAGGTTCCGGAGCTGGTGCAGGTTCTGGCTCACCGCCTCCTGCGAGCAGTTTCTCAATCTCTTCCTGAGAAAGGCTCTTGCCGCCTCCTGCAGGTTCCGGCGTGCTGGCTGCCGGAGCAGGTTCGCTCATTTCAAATGAACCCACATCAATGATATCTTCCTCCGGAAGGAATCCCTCCACCAGTCCTTTTGCCAGTTCCATCGGCATCACATTAAAAAATTCGCTTTCCAGTTTATCGGCAATCTTCAATGTAAATCCAACAACCACCTTGGGGCGGTCATCTACAAAGTATTTCTCAATGAATTCCTGTTCATTCGCCACTTCAAAAGAAATCGGAGTGGAGATATTTACCATTCTTCCCAGAAATTCAGACAATGCCGTAGCAGACGCTCCCATCATCTGGTTCATGACCTCACAGACCGCGCTGATGTTGATCTCATCCAGTTCGAAATCCTCATCCGCAATCTCCATGCCCATGACCATCTCAACGATTACTTTTACATCATGCCTCTTCAAAAGCATGACATTATCGCCTTCTAACCCCGCCACATATGTAATCTCAACACCGACCGCCGGATCGACCGGATCCATCTCAAATTCATCTTTATTTACAACATTTACGATCGGCGTTGTAATATCCACCCTGGCATTCAGCATTGTAGAAACTGCCGTAGCAGATGCGCCAAGACTGATATTCAGTATCTCGCCTATCGCATCTATTTCCATTTTGCTAAAGTGCTCTGAACTCATAGTAACGCTACTCTCCTTTCGGGACCATCCCCCTCATTCTATTTCCCGACATCCAGCGCTCTCTGCGCCATTGTCTTCATGGCGTTAAATGCCGTTATATTCGCCTCATAAGACCGGGTCGCAGACATCGCGTCAACAGTCTCCTTCACCGGATCTACATTGGGCATCATAACATACCCTTCCTCATCGGCGTCCGGATGGTCAGGGTTATAGACTGGGTATAAGTCCCTCTGGTCTTCTACGATTGCAGTCACCTGCACGCCGCCCTTTCTGGCAGTCTTATTCAAAAGCCTGTTGAAGGTAGTACGGAAAGTTCCTGAAGCTGTAGAAATGCCAGAAGATGTTACATTCGTTGAAGGGATCTCCTGAAACACCACCATCTTCCTCCGGTATGGACCGCCACTTTCCGTCCGGGTTGTATTGGTGTTCGCGATATTTTGTGAGGCCACATCCAGCCTCTGCCGCTCCGCCGTCAAAGCGGATGCGCTGATATCAAATGAACTTAAAAATGACATGCTGTAACCTCCCGTTAGCCAAGAATCTTCTTCACGGTTGACAAAATACGTTCCGGCTTAAACGGCTTTACAATAAAATCTTTTGCTCCGGATTTGATGGAATCCATAACCATCGTCTCCTGTCCCATAGCAGAACACATTACGATCGTTGCTCCCGGATCCATTCCTTTAATCTCTTTTAATGTCTCCAAACCATCCTTATTCGGCATGGTGATGTCCATAAATACAAGGTCTGGCTTCTCTGCCGCATAGATTTCTACTGCCTTTGCACCATCCTCTGCTTCAACCAGATCGGTATACCCGGCCTGGGTGAGAGTATTTTTTAACATCATTCTCATAAATGCTGCATCATCCACTAATAATATTTTCGCCATCTTTTTCTACCTCTCTTTTTTGAATTATACTCATTGTAATTTAAATACACAGATATTTCAACTAATTTATCTGGTAATTATAGAAGTTACTCCCAATTTCATATTCGGCTTTGCCATCATTATACCGCCACATCCTCCTTTGCATCCATAATCCGGTCCTCAAGCTTCACTGCGACATTTTTATTATGTACTCCAAGCTGCCCGTTGAACCACGGCTGTCCTTCCACAAACAAGGAAACCAACGAATCCTGCGGCTTGTTCAGGTCGATGACATCTCCCACATGAAGATTGTAGACATCGTCCAGATTGAGTTTCGCCACACCAAGCTGTGCCATGACATCCAGCTGAGATTCCCGGATACTCTCCATAATCTCCTCCCGGTTGCTCCTGACATGTTCGCCTCTCTTCGCCAGATGCTTCGTCTTGTCAATAATATCAAAAATATTGCTTAGGAGCGTGCCTGGAATACAAATATTCATGATTCCTGATGCCTCGCCCAGCTGGATATTCAGCATAACAATAACAACCGTCTCATCTACACTGATTCCCTGGAACATGCTCGGATTCTCTTCAATCCGTTCAAATTCCGTCGTCAGATTGATATGTGTGGACCACACATCCGTAGTGATCATCACCAGATAATTGATGATCTTTTCATAGAGAGCAAGTTCTATATCCGTATAAGTATACGCGATATCTATGGACCTGTCAAATCCCATTCCTCCCAGCATACGGTCCATCATCGCAGTCATCAGTGTAGGCGCGATGTGGAAGAGCATCGGCGGATTCGTGGAATTATCCGGCAGCTCTACGTTCGCCAGGGTAAGGACATCGGTCTCATTCAATGCATTTCCAAATTCATAATATCGCTGCTCCTCGATTCCTGCGACCTCCACTTCACTGACCAGGCGGAACAGTCCGTTGATCTGTGATGTCGCAATCCTGGAATAATTATCATAAATGCTGCGGAGCATCTTCAGCTTATCCTTGGTATACTTCTTAGGGCTGAAGAAATCGTATTTTCTGTATTCTTCTTTGACCGGTTTTGCTTCCTCCGCCCCGCTGTCCGCATCTGCATTCTGCATTGAATTCAGCAGCGCGTCTATCTGACTTTGTGATAATACATCTGCCATCCCAAACCCCTACTTTCATTTCATAATTGCATGTATTTATCCGGCGTCTCCTGTGTCTGAGGGCCTGATATATGCTGCCGCTCCCTGCAGCATACAGCCGCGGCAGGTGCCTACTGTCTGTTCATCTCCGCATAGTACTCTTCCAGACTCTTCGTCACGGTATCTGACTTCGTGATCAGCATCTCCACCCTTCGGTTCTTAGCACGGTTCTCCTCTGTGTCAAAAGGCGCAATCGGTCTCCACTGACCATAACCTGTCGACACGATCCTGTCTGCCGTTACTGTCGTCCGCTGCTGGATATATGCGGTAACCCTGGCCGCTCTCTCCGCAGAAAGAACCCGGTCTGATTCCGGGTCATTGGGAACATTCGGATCTGCCTGAGTCGTATGTCCCAGAACCTGGATTTCCTTGACGGAATCCGATACACTGGAAATAATAGATGCAAACTGATCCAGAATCCCTTTTCCCTCATCTCGTATTACAGAACTGTCTCCGGCGAAAAATACGTTGTCACGGAAAGTAACAAATGTATAGCCATCGCCTTTGTACAAATCTACTTCTCCTTCTATTCCGGCTTCCTCCAAAGCTTTCCTCAAAGCCTCATACAGGGAATCAAATTCATCCTCTTCCAGAGAGCCGTCTTCTACATGGTTCGGAACTTCATCCGTTGCGTCTTCTATTGTATCCAGGGCAATCTGGGAAACTTCCTTTGCATCCGGATTAAAACTCCGGACAATCTGCACCCATTTTGCCTGGTCTATTGTAGAAATTGAATACAAAAGCACAAAGAAACACAAAAGCAGTGTCACCAGGTCGCCGTATGTATCCATCCAGTTGGCGCCGCCACCGGTTGATTTATTCCTTTTCTTCATATGTCTTACCTCCTGGTTATTCCTCGCTGCCGCCCGCTGCCGGCTTTGCTTCCTGGTCAAGGAGCTTGCCGCGCTGCTTCTGGGCAACATATGTAACCAGTTTCTCTTTCAGGAACTTCGGATTGTCACCAGACTGAATGGCAAGGATTCCTTCAATCATAATCTGCTTGTACAGCAGCTCTTCTTCGTTCCTGACCGTAAGTTTGTTCGCTATAGGTGAAAAAATCATGTTGGCAAGGATACATCCGTAGAATGTGGTAATCAACGCTGTCGCCATCGCAGGACCGATATTGGAAGCGCCGCCGCTGTCCAAATCCATTCCTTTCAGCATGTTTACCAATCCAACCAACGTACCAATCATACCAAATGCAGGAGAAAATGCCGACGCCTTGTTAAACAGTGCAATTCCTTCCTCATGTCTTGCACTCATGGCATCCACTTCATTCTCCAATAGTGAACGGACCTCCTCCGGTTCCGTGGCATCCACGATCAACATGATGCCCTGCTTAAAAAACGGATCGTCCAGTTCATTTGCTTTTTCTTCCAGTGCCAGCAAACCATTTTTTCTTGCAAGCTGCGCCATCTCTTCCAAAGTGTCAACCAGAGTACCTACGTTGTACCTGTTGCCCTGAATCAAAAGCGCAAGCTGTTTTGGGATTCTCGCCAACTGGCCTAACGGGTAGCTGGCAATGACCGCCGAAATCGCACCGCCGACTACGATTGCCAAACTGGCAGGGTCCCAGAAATTCCCCAGTTTTGCAGGAGTAATACCGACAACAATAACCAGCACAGCTCCTATGATAATTCCTAAAAGTGTTGTTATATCCACGTCTTCTTCACCGCCTTAACTTTTTCATCTACCTGTAGGATAGTAATGGAACTTTTTATTGTACTCAATTGTTTTTTGGATAATCTCTTCCGCGCTTTCTTTTACCAGGAAAAATTTTCCATTCATCATGACTACTTTTGATTCCGGGATTACTTCCACGGACTCAATCTGCGCACAGTTCAGCACGATCTCCTGATCATTTAATTTCGTCAGCATTATCATAGCATATTCCCCTTTTTTAACGTCCTGAGACAATGAAATTTGTCCGGTGTGTACGTTTTTACCTCCTCGATATCCACTGTGAGTCTTCTGAAATCATTATCTTTAAAGCAGTGAATCACAGCCCGCAGCCAATCAGGCCGCGGGCTGCAGCCTAATTCCTACGATTAACGTTTCATATTTACCAGTTCCTGAAGCATCTCGTCTGTTACCGTGATAATCTTCGAGTTCGCCTGGAAACCTCTCTGGGTTGTAATAATGTTGGAGAACTCGTTGGCAAGGTCTACGTTTGCCATCTCCAGGTAGCTTGGCTTGATAACTCCGGCCGGGCCCGTATTTGGCGCTACAGCGCTTACATCACCTGCATTGTCGCCGATTTGGTAGTAGTAACCTGTGGTCTTCTCAAGACCGTTCGGGTTCTGCACCTGAACCAGTGCAAGCTTTCCGATGATGATGGCACGGTTATTCTTATCCACGCCGGAGATAATCCCATCCTCGTTGATGGAGTAATTGTCCAGTTCGTAACGCAGACCGGTCTGCTCATCAACCGGAATTCGCAGAGTGGAAAGTTCATCTGCATACTGTGCTGGGATACCGGCTACATAGTCGATTCCTTCTGTTGGGTCAGCCTCAAAGCCCTTCGGGAGTGCACCAGGATTTTTAGAATCTGCAGTAGTTGTATTACTGGAAAATTTTGCTACCATATCTGCAACTTTTTCTGTAGTGGAAGCTCCCGCTGCATTTGACGTAACCGTAAACATCGGAAGATTACTGTAGTCTTTCTCTTCTGGTGGATCGCTCGGCGGGTCAGCAGTTAACGCCTTTGTCATCCCATTGTAATCAATTGTAATCCCTTTAAACTGTTTATCTTTTAATGCTTTATCTACCCAATCCTCTATTGCCTTTGTAGGATTCTTAAGTGTCTTACCGCCTTGTGCTTTCAGATCGTCTGCATCTACATTTGTTGTATCCACTTCAATCCCGGCAATCTTAATTGCATACCCCGTAACGTCACCAGTAGCAGCATCTTTTTTTGTAATTATTTCATATGGAACACCCGTCATCTTCGTCGTAGCCGACGTCGCCGGCGTCTCCGGTATACCGGTCCCCTCTACCACGCTGTAACCATACACATAATTCCTCTGATCATCTACCAGATATTTATTATCATCCACACGGAAAATCCCAACCCTTGACAGATACAGACCGGAGGATTTTACATCCGTAAAGGAACCATTGACCATTTTTCCTACCAGGAAGAATCCGGTTCCGTCAATCATACAGTCCATCGGATTGGCGGACGGCGACGGCGCTCCGTTTTCAAATACGTTTGAGATGGAGGACAGCTGGGAACCATAACCTACCTGGGACGCGTTACGTCCGCCGGAAGCCCCCGCCTCAATATTACCGCCTGTACTCCTAATAGAGTTCGTATACATAGCGTCCGTAAAATTGTAGCTGAATCCCTTGAACCCCCATGTGTTTACGTTTGCAATGTTATTACCGATTACATCCATCTTTTGCTGATGTGCCTTAAGTCCTGCGACCCCGGCAATCATTGATCTAACCATATGCTTTATACTTCCTTTCTATTCAACCTTCTGCTGTCTCTTGTACCTGCAAGTCACGCAGGTACGAAACCTCCTTAGATGGTCCGGCTTACATAAGGACAGCACTGTCAATATTGGTAAATATATTTTCTTTCATCTCCGTCCCGGACATTGTCGTCACGACCACGTTGTTGGGAACATTTACAATAAAGGCACCGCTTTCTCCAATAATGACTACGTCTCTGGCCCCTTTGTCCCTGGCCTTCTGAACCGCCTGGTTCAAGTCACTCAGAAGATTGTCTGTCATATTGATTCCGCGTTCCTCTACTCTTCGTGCCGCATGCTTCGAGAACTGGACGGACTGCGAAGTTCCGGCTTTCTGCTGCAGAAGATCTGCGAACTGCACATTCGTTTTTGCGTCTGCATTTGCCTTCGGAATCTGTGATGAGGCATGCGTAAGCTTCAATGCTCCGGCATTCGTGATCTGATTTAGTTGATTCACCTGGTTCATTTGATTAATCTGATTGATTTTATCTCCCATCCATGTGCACCGCCTTTATCTCTCCCTGCTGATCCCCTTAACTCTTAGTTGCCTGTATCTGTCTTGCCTGTAGTATCTGTCTTGTCGGTTGTGTCGGTTTTATCGTCTGCATCTGTCTTATCGTCTGTCGAAGTGCTGTCATCCTTGTTGATTGTCGGCACATCTCCGATTGACATGATATTGGACAATTCGTATTTTTTGCCGTCTACATATACGGATGTCGCGCCTGTCAAATCTACCCCGGTCACGATTCCCTTGATGGTCTCGGTCGGTTTTCCATCCTCATCGGTCTTTGTCACAACCGTAACTTCCTTTCCAAGCAGCCCCGTAGAGTACGTGGTCAATGTAACGGAAGAAAGGTTATTGATTACTGTAGAGAAATTCGAAATTGCCGACGCCATGGAGTTCATGGTGCTCATACTGGACATCTGGGTAATCTGTTCCATCATCGCCGCATTGTCCATCGGATTGGACATATCCTGGTATTTCAGTTCCGCAGCAATCAGCGTCCAGAAATCCTCTGTGCTCAATGTGGTTTTGTCAGATTTTGCTGTTGTCTGTGTTGCCAAAGCCGCATCATACAGACCAGATGCCACATCACTGTTAAAATCTACTGCCATATTTTTCTCCTTTCCTTTATGTCTGTTCTTTACTGCCTTATCCCATCAGACCCAAACGCAGCTTTTGAAGGAATTGTTCCGCATCCTCTGCGTCTTCTTTCTTATTCTGTTCCTTCTGCTGTTTTTGTTCTTCCTGTTTTCCCTGCTGGTTTTCATCCCGGTTCTGGTCCAGATAATCGTTCTCCTGCTTTTCTACAAAGATTTTCGTCTCACCGCCCAGATTGCGTTCGATGATATTTCCGATGTCTCTTACGTTATTTCCAAGCAGATCCAACGCTTTCTTCTCCGTACAGAAGATAGATACTGTCGCCTGACCGTCCTCATACAGAACTTTTACTGCAATCTTTCCAAGGTTCTCAGGCTCAATGTGGATTTCAAATTCCTGTACCCCTTCCTCCATCTTAGAGAGAAGCTGCTCCGTCACTTTGTCAGGCAGTTCCTCTGCATGAGGTACCTGTACCGTAACAACCTCCTGCGGCTTGATATCTTCTGCTGATGTCCTCACCGGAGCCTGCGTCATAACGGCTGCCGCCTGTTCTGCCCCCTGGTTCTCTGTCCCGGCATTTCTGCTGTCCTCCGCGGATGTGTCTTTTACTTCATTTCCGCGGTTAGATGACGCCTGCACATTCTCTGCTGCTGCCTGCACTTCCAACTCTTTTACAAGCTCTGTATCCTGAACTTTATTCTCTGCCGAAATATGGAACTCTGTCTGCATCTGCTGTGCCGCGCCTGCATCCTCAGTCCCTGTCTGCAGTTCAATTCCTACATTCCCTTCCATCTCAGGAGTTAAGTCTATCACTGTCGTTAAGTCGGCAGTTTCAACCTCCTGCACTGTCTGGGTAAGCTCCGGAACTTCAATCGCCACCTCCGGCTCTGCCACAAGCACCTCCGGGCGCAGTCCCTGACCCAGCTGATATGCTGCAAGCATCTCCTGTGCCTGGCTGTTGTCTCCTGTCTTTGCAGCGTCCTCATTGCCATCTGTCTTGGAGGTGTCTTTTGCATCCGCCTTGGAGTCTTCCTTGCTGTCTTTTACGTTTTCCGTTTTGTCCTGCTTTGTGTCCTTGGACGTCTCCTGACTCTTATTATCTGTCTGGATGTCATCCTGTTTGCCCTGCAGAAGCTTGCGGAACTGGTCTGCGGAAGTTTCCTTTGTCCCGGCCATTTTCTTTCCCGTGTTTGTAGACTGAAAACCGATATCCGATGCCTTTACACTTACATTCACCATTGGCTGTTCCTCCTTTCTCTTAAACATGATTTTGTTCCATAAGAAATCCATATAAATTTCCTATAGAGCAATGTATATAGTAATCTGCTATGCAGTATTACCCAATATAAACAAATTTTTTACCCATTCAAACGCGCCATAGCATCTCTGGTAGTTACGAACTCTTCTATGAAATGTTCTTCCTGCTTCTGCACTTCTTTGTCGTACTCCATCTGCTTACGCTCTTTCAGCTTGTCGATGGAAGATGTCTCTTTCTTCGCCTCAACGACTTCCATCCTTTTTGCTTCTTCCTGCGCTTTCAGCCTTGCCAGAAGTTCCTTTTTTCTCCTGATCTTAATCTGCAGAGATTCCAGATAATTTTCATATGTACGAATCTCATTGATCATCATCCCATTGGATTTGTTCTGCTGAAATTCTATGGTACACTGCTTATGCTGAAATTCCAGTTCGTCGATTGCGTTCTCACATTCCCTGACCTTCACCAGAATTCTGGCATGTTCTGCTTTTAAGCTGTCCAACACTTGCTCTTTGTAACGCAGTACCGTGTCCAAAGCAAAAAAGAATTTCTTCATTTTTTTGAGACCTCTCTTTGTTATTTTTCCTCGGTGCAGAATCTCTTTCTATCTCCGGCAATCCTTCATACAGAAATCTTTGTTATAATCTCCGGAAATCCTTTAGCGCAGGATTCTCTTCATAATCTCCAGTGATTCCTCCACCGAGAAACTTTCATCTGTCTTCTGCATCAAAAACTCATTTACTTTATCTATCTTAGAAATGGCCACATCCAGTTTCGGGTTCGTCCCTGCCTTATATGCGCCGATGGATATCAAATCCTCATTTTTTGTGTAAAGACTCAGTATATCCCGCAGCTTTGCAGCCGTATCCTTGTGCTCCTGCGGCACGATACTGGACATTAGACGGGAAATGCTGGCATTCACATCAATGGCCGGGAAGTGGTTCTCATTGGCCAGCTTCCTGGTCAGCACGATATGTCCGTCCAAAATACCACGGACCGTATCGGAAATAGGCTCATTGGTGTCATCACCTTCTACCAGGACCGTGTAAACCCCGGTAATGGAACCTTTTTCAAAATTCCCGCTGCGCTCCAAAAGCTTTGGAAACTCTGCGTAGATGGATGGTGTATATCCTCTTGCCACCGGCGGCTCTCCGGTAGCAAGCCCAATCTCACGCTGTGCCATAGCGAAACGGGTCAGGGAATCCATCATCAGCAGTACGTCTTTTCCCTGGTCCTTAAAATATTCTGCAATCGTGGTCGCCACCAGAGGACATTTTACACGGAGCATAGCCGGTTGATCAGACGTGGCAACAACTACCACGCTGCGTTTCATTCCTTCCGGTCCCAGGTCCTTCTCCACAAATTCCCGGACCTCACGGCCTCGCTCTCCTACAAGCGCAATCACGTTAATGTCTGCTTTTACATTCTTGGCAATCATACCCATCAAGGTACTCTTGCCGACCCCGCTCCCGGCAAAGATGCCGATACGCTGCCCCTTGCCAATGGTGTTCATTCCATCAATTGCCTTGACCCCGAATTCCAACGGGTCTGTAATCGGAGGACGGGACATGGGGTTGATAAATGCATTTTCTACATAATAGTATCTGGAAGACGGGAGCGGTCCCTGGTCATCCATGGGTTTTCCCGTGGCGTCTATGATTCGTCCGCGCAGGAATTCTCCTACCGGGATTTTTAAACGCTTCCGTGTGTTTCTCACAAAGCTGCCCGCCGAAACGCCGCTCAGATTTTCATATGCCATAAGCTGCATCTTGTCTTCCCGGAACCCCACGACTTCCACCGGAATCTGCCGTTTTTTCTCCTCGTTATAAATCATGGCAATATCGCCGATGCTGGCACGGTTGCCGGATGACTCCATGGACATTCCGATTACATTTTCAATTTTTCCTATGTAACTGACTGTTTCCGCTTTCTGGATCAGTTCCGGCAGTTTTGAAAACACGTGCGCTCACCTCTTACACCCTGACATTATTCAATATATCCTTAATATTCTCCAACTGCGTGCTCACACTGGCATCTATAATCTCATCCGGAAGCTCAATGATACAGGTTCCTTCCTCTCCGTTATCCATGGTAATAATCTTAATATTATCGGACAGCTTGGATAATGCATCCAGAAATTCCGCATCCACTTCCATAGATATGCCGGTTTCACACTTTGTGATATAAATTTTTGCCCATTGTTTTTTTGTAATCTTATCTGTAGCAGCGAGAATCATCCGCTTCACGATATCGCCGCTGGACTGCAGGCTGGTCTGGATGATTTTTTCTGCAATAGCCAGTGAAATCCGTTTCAGATCATCCACATACTGCTCCAGGAGTTTCGTTTTCTCAATTGAAATACTCCGCATTACCTCCGCAGCGTTCGCCTGCAGCTGACGTATTTCCTCATCCAAAATCTGTCTCTGTTCATCGTGGGCTTCTTTGTATCCGGCCTCGACGCCTTCCTCATGCCCCTCTGCGAAAGCTTTCTGACGAAGGATATCTGCCTGTTTATGGGCGTCGTCAAGTATCTTTTTTGCTTGCTCCCTCGCCTCTTCTACAATCTTTTTCTCTTCTTCTAACAGTTCTTCATACTGTACTTTCGCGTCTTTATCTTCGATTTCCTCAATCTCTTCTTCATCTTCCTCCGGCTCATCTGCATTGACAGTTCTTTCTATCCGGAACCCGGCGAAGAAGTCATACGGCCGAATATCTTCTTTTTTATCCGGCCCTTTTACAACCCTCGGCAATGGTCTTCACCCTTTCTGCAGCTGCTGTTATGCGATGATCTCGTCCTTGCCGCTCTTGACAATAATCAGCTCTCCAGCTTCTTCCAGTCTTCTAATCACGCCTACAATCCTCTGCTGAGCTTCTTCTACATCACGCAGACGTACATTGACCGTAACTTCCAAATCGGACTGGATGCTCTCTGCCATACGGCTTGAAACATTCGCAAAGACAAGGTCTTTGATATTCTGGTCGGAACCTTTGAGCGCGTAAACAATATCTTTGACGTCGCACTCGCGGATAAACCTCTGAATAGACCTGTTGTCCATGGATACGATATCTTCGAATACGAACATCTTCTTCCGAATGGTCTCTGCCAGCTCTTCGTTTTCCTTGCCCAATTCGTCGAAGATAAACTTCTCGTTGGCACGGTCCATATTGTTCATAACCTCTGCTATGTAGTCGATACCGCCAATCGTAGTAAAATCGGAGGTTGTAAGGACGCTCTCGAATCTCTTTTTCAGCGTTGCCTCCACAATCTTGATTGCTTCCGGCGAAGCACTCTCCATCTTGGCGATTGCCTCTACCACCTTAATCTGCTTCTCTTTCGGAAGCTCGGCGATGATAAAGGATGCCTGATCCGGCTCTGCATAGGACAAGATCAGTGCAATCGTCTGCGGCCGCTCATGCTGCAGGAAAGAGAACAGGTTCTTCACGTCGCTCTTCCTTATAAATTCGAACGGGCGGGTCTTCATAGACTTTGCCAGTTTATCCAGAAGAGTCTGCGCCGTGGACTCGCCAAACGCTTTTTCCAAGACCGCACGGGCATATTCCATGCCCCCGTCAGTAACAACCTTCTGTGTCAGACAGGTCTTGTAGAACTCATCCAGGACCTCCTCCATCTGCTCCGGAGTCACATGCCCTAATTTTGCCACCTCTATGGTCAGCTTCTCTATATCACTTTCACTTAAATGCTTGTATATCTTAGACGCCTTATCGGCCCCCAGAGAAACAACAACCGCCGCCGCTTTCTGTTCCGGCGTCAATTCTGTTGGTGCATTAGCCGCCATCTATACCGCCCCCGTTCAGCCAATTCTTCAATAACTGTGCAGATATCTCGGCATTCTGCTCTGCGAAATCCCGAATACTTCTCTTCAGTTCCATACCTCTGTCATTCTGTATCTGCTGAAGCTCCTGATTGATGTCAATATGTTCCACACCCTCAGCCGCTTCCTCAAGTTCCTCTTCATCCTCTTCATCCTCGCTTCTGCGCCTGCGGATGATCAATACAATGATCACTGCTGTCAGGACAACTAACAATGCAACTGCTGCAATGATAGCCCACAGCGGGATGCTCTCCAAAACCGAAGTGCTGGATGTCTCAACCTGCTCTTCATCATCCCCTGTTCCATTGAACGGTGCACTTGCAAGCGAAATCTTATCTGCCTGATCCGCCCTCGCGATACCGGCAGCATTTCCAACCAGAGAACGCAGCTGCGCCTCTCTCAAACTTCCAAATCCGTTCCCGTTGACTACAACCGAAACTGTCAGGTCATCCAACGCACCCGAATCAATCTGTCCCTGCTCTTTAATCTGGTTTACCAAATATTCCGTAGAAGTGCTTTCACTGTAAGCAGATGCGCCGTTTCCGTCACCGTCCGTATTGTATTCCGCAGTGTCTGCATTGGTCTCTGTTCCGACTACGCCTCCTGCCGCATCTCCTGTTCCGGAACGTTCTATATATCTGTCTTCATTACTGATGATTCCGGTCTTATCTTCCTCGTCAATCTTTTCCGGGGTATTATATGTAATTGATTCCCGGATAAGCTGCTCCATATTAATCTGGGCCCTTGCGGCAACACTGACATTCCCATCGCCGTAGATTGGTGTCAGCACTTTCAGTATCCTGCGCTCTGTCTGCCCTTCCACGATTGCCGCGATTTCTTCCGCATCCGAACTGTTCGCCGTCTTCTGGGTATCGTCTGTCAGGTCCTTTCCATTGCCGTCCGTAACCTGTACGGCTTCCATCTCCATATTCGGGACCGCATGTGCAACCAGTCTCTGGATTCCTGTCACCTGCTCGGCAGTCGGCGAATCACCGTTTTCCATGATAACGGTTACCGCTGCGGAGGACTGTGCCGCATTTTCACTCAGCACATACCGATTATCCTCACCGAGTGCAATAGTGACCTTGGCATCCTTCACACCGTCAAAAAGCTTGATGGTAGAACCAATCCGGTCCTGAAGTTCGTAAACCTTGTAGGTATCTTTATCCGAATCTGTTGTCATCAGGCCCGCATTATCCTTGAACGTGTCATATGTAAAGCCGCTTTTCGGATATCCCTGCTGAACCAGGGTTGCCTTTGTCTGATCCAGAATCTTCTCCTGTACGAGGATGGTAGAATCTCCGTCATACTGGAAATCGATCTCATCCTCCTGCAATGCCGCCGTAATCTGCTGTGCCTCTTCCTGCCCCAGTCCGGTAAACAAAACCCCATATGGCTTGTTATTCATGACAACCGCTATGATGATTGCTGCAATGACCACCACCGCTGCCACAGCAATAATCACTATCTTCGTCTTGCGGCTTAGATTTCCGGCAAATTCTTTAAACTGCCCCAACTTTTCTTTCATGCTCCAACACTCTCTTATCTTCTACTTATTCTCACACATTCATTTTTTAATACAGCATATCTATCCCCAAAATCTTATAGCACATATACTATATTAAATGTAACAAGCTGAAGCCTCAGCCTGCTGCGGAGTTTTTGTTTCCAGACACAGCAAAAAGGCATATCTGCCCATGATATGTCTTAAAACATATCATGAACTGATACGCGTTATCTCAGTATAAGCCTCCAATGCTTTCGTCCTCAATGCTACAAGCAGGTCAACTGCAAGCTGTGCCTCAGACGCTGCTATCGTCACTGTATGTGGATCTTCGAGCTGCCCTGTTGCTAAAAGGTATTGGTTTTTCGCCAAATTGTCATCTGTCTCTCTAACATTATTGATCATTTCCTCAAAAATCCCTTTAAAAGCAGAAATCCCATCCTGCCCTCTCACAGAGGAAGAATTCTCTGCCGCAGAGCCCGTTTCACCAATCCTGTCCCATGGTTGGATCGGGGTGATAAACATCTCTCCCATGATTCTGTCAATCCTTTCTTCATTACCCTTATTTGTTTCCTGGCCACTAACCCAGCCGCTGACCTATATGACACTTTTCCGGCTGCAGGTTTATTTCTTTATAATATATAGTTTATTCTTTTTATCTATTTTTTCTTTAATGCATCCATATATACTTCTTTAACTTTGTACGCTCCGAAACACCCGAACATCTTCTTCGTACTTTTTCGGTTCACACTGCTAAAGCGCTATATCAAAACAATTTTACTGTGCTTTGATTGCGCTCTGCAGTCTTTTGATATCTGCAGTCACAGTACTGAGCAGATACTGATAATGCAGCGACGTTCTCGCCAGTTCAGTCTGTTCCACATCTGCATTGACATTGTTCTCATCCACTCTTGCAGAAGAATCATAGGGGGTATACACCAGATAATCCGCACCTGATATAGCTTCCTTCATCTGCTTATCATTCTTAGCCAGACTGGCTGCGCGGAGTCTGTTGTCAAAAACCTCTTCAAAGCTGACCGTTTTTTTCTTGTATCCCGGCGTGTCCACATTGGCAAGGTTGTTCTGTACAACTTCCATCTTCCTCCAAAGGTAATCCAGTGATTTATTCGCCAGTGAAATCGAATTTCCAAACACGGCAGACTTCACTCCCTTCTTAAATTTAATATCACTCTATATACTTTAACTTTAGCAATCTTCTTTTTTGTGTCAGCCCTTTTCGTAACTCCCGAAGTCTCCAGGCAGACAACGGCAGTCGGGGCTGACATAATCAATTTAAGTACAAGTCGCTGTTGACAGCACTTATACCGAACTTATAATACACCTAAATTGCATATTCGTCTAGCTTTTTCACCAAAAAATTATACAAAAATTTGCCAGAATTTTCGTACTTTTAACCCCTTACATCAATGGAGTTTGGATAAAATGACTATGTAAACTTTTTTCTTGCTCCGCCTGTCATCCATTTACTTTTCCATCCATTATTGCAGTTAAGAAGCCGGCGTTCAAGCGCCAGACCCCCTCTACCACAAGCTATATGTATCCGAATCCAAATCAGAACCCAGAAGAGAGGATGACCTTCCAAGCGAACTCACTCTGCTCATCATTTGCAGCTTCATCATGTTTACAAAATACTCCGCGAGTTCCTGAGTAATATCTGTACCCGTGCTGCCTGCACTGTTTGTAGTTGAAGCGGTACGCCCCAGGCCTGACGCAGTCTTATCTGAAACCGAACTTGTCACCGTCTTGCCCGTCGTCAGGTTTTCGCCCATATATTCCTTAATCCGGCTGATGTAATTGATTGTCTCCTCGAACGGAGGCACTCCGCCGTATTTTTCCACATTGCCGCTCCCGGCATTATATGCGGCCAGAGTCAAATCAATGTCTCCATTATACTGCTGCAGTTTCTGAGACAAATATTTTGCTCCCCCCATAATGTTGCTTCTCGCGTCAAATGCATTGTCCACCCCTAACGCCGCTGCGGTTGCCGGCATCAGCTGCATCACGCCCTGAGCCCCTACAGGAGAGACTGCATTAGCATTGTATCCGGATTCTGCTTTTCCGACTGCCATCAGAAGCTTCACCGGTACATTGTACTTTTCCGCCGCCTCCTTGAAAATATCATCCATACTCTCAGGAACTCCCAGTTTCTGCGCCGCACTCTGAAAAGTATCTGCAAAACTCTGGGCAGATGATGTTGTCCTGCCGGAATACAAACTCCCTGTTGACTGGGTCTGTGTCCCCCCCAGCAGCTGTAACTGGTACAAAATATTGTTCATGGAGTTGTATATGTTCTGATAAATCGTATAGTCTGTTGCCATTTCTCATTCCCCTTCTTCCATACTATCCGTCACGTTATTATAGCACATAAAAGCTGTTATGTCAGTACGCCATTTTTTGTCAATATTGTCTTTTTGAGCGATTTTGACATATTGGTTTTATTATGACACGTTTTTCCAGTTTTGAAAAGGACTATTTTTATTTTATTTGTTAAGGTTCTGTGAAATCCAGCCGAAATAATATTGTACAGCAAATATTTATATTTTCTATAATCAGGATGATTGAGATAAGATTGCAAAAATATATCTACATTATATTAATACACTTGCAGATAAAATTGCAAAAGGATATTTACATTCTCAGGATTCCGTTATAAAATATAGGAAATGCGTATAAATATAATAAAATTAAGTACATAGGAGGGAGTATCGTGTTTAAAAATTTAAGAGTGAGAAGCAAGCTGTTAATCTCATTTGGTATCGTGTTGTTATTTTACATTATAGCCATTATCGCATCTTCTGTCGGTTTGGGAAGCGTGTTCGGAGGCTTGGAAGATTTTTATAACGCTCCGTTTCCGATGGTAAGGTCTGCACTGGAAGTGCAGTCCTACACTCGTGAGGTTCAGTTAGGTGTATATCAGGCTGTCACCTCTGATCATTCTCAGCTTCAAAATATTGAGGCGACGATTAACCAAAGCATTGCGGCCCGCGATGCTGCTATGCAGGAATTGAAGGATACTTATGAAGGAGATGCTTCTCTTCTTCAGGCAGTTGAAAGCGCTGCTCAGGAAGTAGCTGATGTCCGCAATCAAACCATAAAGTATGTAGAATCTAATAATACATCAAGTGCCACTTCTATCTTGAACGGTCAATATTTAGAAGCGGCCGAGAAATTTGAAGCAGCTTTGAATGAAGTGATTGACGAGGCTCAAAGCATTGCTGAAAACTATTATGATTCCGGCGCAAGAATAAAATCTGTTTGTTCTATCATAATGATTGCTCTTGGCGTTGTTACTGTTATTTTAGTGTTAATCCTTGTATTTAAGATTGTTGCAGACCTTACAAAGCCAATCGCTGAGATTGAGGATGCCGTAAGAGCCATGGCGAAAGGCGATATGAGTTCCAAAATCGCCTATAAATCCAAAGATGAGCTTGGTGACCTTGCAGAGAACCTCCGCATTGTTCTTTCCACATTATCATCCTACATCCGCCACATCTGCGAACGTCTCGATTCTCTCGCAGAAGGAGATCTGACCGTAGAGATGGATATGGATTATTTAGGTGAATTCGCATCTATCAAGGAATCCGGAACCAAGATTATCCATTCTTTGAACGACACACTGAGCCAGCTCCATCAGGCATCCGACCAGGTGGCAAATGGCTCCGAGCAGGTATCCAGCGGTGCGCAGGCTCTCAGCCAGGGTGCTACGGAGCAGGCAAGTTCCGTACAGGAACTGGCTGCTACACTCGGTGAGTTATCCGGACAGGTAAATGCCAATGCAGAGAATTCACGTGATGTAAATCAGCTTATCGCCGACACTGCACACGAAATCAATAAGAGCAACGAGAAGATGGAGTCTATGGTACAGGCAATGTCCAACATCAACGAGTGCTCCAGCCAGATTGAGAAAATTATTAAAACGATTGAAGATATCGCATTCCAGACCAATATCCTTGCATTGAACGCTGCCGTTGAGGCCGCACGTGCAGGGGAGGCCGGCAAGGGATTTGCCGTTGTTGCTGACGAAGTAAGAAATCTTGCTTCCAAGAGTCAGGAGGCTGCAAAGAATACTACCGTGCTGATAAACAATTCCCTGACCGCCGTATCAGAAGGAAGCCAGATTGCCACAGATACACAAAGTTCTCTGCTTGCAGTTGTAGAAAGCTCAGAGAAGATTGCCAGCAATATGGAGAAGATTACAGAATCTACCAATATGCAGGCAGAAGGTCTTTCCCAGGTTACTCAAGGTATCGACCAGATTTCTTCCGTTATCCAGACAAACTCCGCTACGGCAGAGGAAAGCGCAGCGGCCAGCGAGGAATTATTCAGCCAGTCCAGTCTGTTGAAGAGTCTGGTAGGACGTTTCCAATTGAAATCCATGGGTTCTTTCGCAAGCCAGCCTGCTGCTCCGGAACCAACGTCCTCCGGTTATGACAGCAGCTACAGTAATTCCGGTTATGACAGCGGCAGCTTCGACAGCAATTCCAGTTATAGCACCAGCTATGACAGTACTTCTGGTTATGACAGCAGCCTTGACAGCAGCTTTAGCAGCGGCTCCACCTCTGGTTATGACAGCAGCTTTGACAGCACTTCAAGCTCTGGCACTCCGGATGTAAGCCACAGCAGTTCTGCTTCTCCAAAGAGCGGTTATAGCAACGAAATCATCTATGACAGTGCGAAATATTAATTAAAGAATCAATGTATTTTAAATACAAGGGCAGTTCCGGCAGGATTGTATGCCGGAACTGCCCTTATATTATGGAGGTTGTAAATCAAAATATGAAAACAATTGGTTTGGTCATGATTGTAAAAAACGAAAGCCGGAGCCTGCAGAAGTGCCTGGCGCGGGCAAAAAGCCTTGTAGATGAAATCTATATTACGGACACCGGCTCCACGGACCGTACAATAGAGATTGCCGAAAAATTCCATGCACATATTTCTCATTTTGAATGGAACGGTGATTTTGCAGCAGCACGTAATTTTGCTCTTGCGCAGTCCCCGTGCGACTGGAACCTGGTCCTGGATGCCGATGAATATCTGTTGTCCGGAAAGAAAAAAGATCTGCAGAGATTTGCGGAGAGAGGAAGCTGTGTCGGCGCAATCCAAAGACATGACAGTTACCGGGAGGCAAATGGAGAAATCAGCAAAAGCCATACTTATGTCACCCGTCTGATTCCAAAAGGAACCTTATACGAAGGCCGGGTACATGAACAAGTCATCAGCAGCCTCCCTATTGCCCCGCTTCCGCTGATTTTCGAACATGACGGATATCTGCAGGATGGCAAGGGAGAGCGCAATCTGCAGATTCTTTTGCAGGAACTGTCAGAAACCCCTGACGACCCTTATGTACTGTACCAGGTATCACGCACGCTCTGGCTCATGAAAGATTTTGAACGGGCGGACGGATATTTTGAAAAGTTTTACGCCCTGGTACCCGAAACAGGTACAGGCTACCGCACGGGCGGAGTCATTTCCTATATATACAATCTGCTGGAAGCAAAGAAATATGAAAAGGGATTTGAAATCATAGAGAATGAAAGAGAACGGCTGGCTCCATATGCGGATTATCATTTCGCATGCGGCACTTTTTATACGCAGGCTATTTTTTCGGATGTACAGCGGTATGTGAACTATCTTCCGCTGATTGAGCAGTCCTACCTGCGCTGTCTGGAGATTGGCGAAGTGCCTGAACATGAAGGCGTGCTTGGGAATGGTTCTTTTAAGGCAGCGTACAATCTGGGGGTGTGGTTTGAAGTAAATGGAGATTCCAAGAAAGCATTGAGCTATTACCGGATGGCACAGGCGAAAGGGTATCAGCCTGCGAAGGAGAGGATTAAGGCTGTGATGGGGAGGTGAGGGCAGCACTAGGTATATGATAAGCGGGTGTATAAAATAAGCTTTCATGATTTACGCAGCTTATTTTATACACCCGTCGATTCTTTTCTACACCACAGCTTCTATAATCCTTTTATCCCCAACCAGCCTTTCAAACACACCTGTTTCTTTTTTCTTGTTAAAATTGAAACTCAGCGGAGTACAATCTATATATTGGAGGGATTTTGACGTCTTACTCCCCTATATTCTGCAGCAATTCATTTCTATAATACTCTTCGAGTTCTTTTCCTATATTCAACATATAATCAAGTACGATTCTTTTCAGCTGAAGCAGCCCTGCCTTTCTGTCTATATCATACTGCTGCACTGCCATATCCACACACGCATCTATCTGATGTATAAGAGGTCTGACCTCCTCCGGACGCCGCCCGTTTTTTACAACCTGGCGCAGCTTTGCAAAAAGCCCGGAGACCTCTGTCTCCAATTCCGGCAGGCTTTTCTCTTTCCAGGAGGACTCCGGCTTCGTTACTTCCAGAATCATTTCCTGATATAAAATCGGATATTCCTCATGTTCAGGAAAGATTAATTTAAAACAGCTCTCCAGAAGAGGCGCATCTTTTACATAACACAGCAAAACTCCATTTTTCTTCACCAGACGCTCTGCTTCCCGAATCGTTTCATATGGCTTGTCAAACCTTTCCGTCCCATTCAACACCACAAAATCAAACTTTCCGGTTTCCAACTGTGTATCCTCATAGTCTGACACAAGAAATGATAAATCCGGCGGCTCCTCCACCATGGAAATTTTGTCAAGCCAATGATTTTCGCTGTCGTTTCCAATTACATTGCTGACACAGCAAAGCTTCGACTCCGCATTCATCTTTCCCATTAAAACAGCCAGATGATAACTTAAAATTCCGCTTGAAGCGCCGATTTCCAACACCTTAAGCGGGGCTGAAGTACGAACCAGATAAGAAACGGCCAGAATATCTGTCAAATAGTATGGAAACACATCTTCTCTTCCGTCACTTATCCTCTTATGGCTGTCTTTCAAATCGGTCAGCAGACTATATAGTCCTGTTTTTCCGTCCGGAAGCATCTGCATAGGATATCTGGATTTGTTTGTCATGAAGAGGTTCAAATCCAATAATTCTTTCTGTTGAACTCCATGCTCAAACATAAAAATATCGTCTTCATACTTAATTGATGCCATATAATCCCTCCCCAAAAAGCAGTTCATTTACCCTGGCCGTAATATTTTCCATATCATAATGTCTCAGGCTGTATTGGTATGCTCTGCCGCAAAGCTGTTTCAGATTTTTATCCGTGCACAGCCGGTACAGAATCTCTGCAAATCCGTCTATATCCATTTTTTCCGCCGACAATCCGCAGCGACCGCAGTCCGTTGCATCCTCATAAGCGTCAAATCTCGTGACCGCAGTGGCGCATCCGGCATGCAGGGCCTCTGATATGACATTTGGAGCGCCCTCCAGATTTGAAGGCAACGCAAAAATCCTAGCCTCCTGGTATTCCTCAAAAAGCTTGTCTCTGTCTGTGAGCGCACCGATGAACAAGACTCGTTCCGACAGATAAGGGAAACGTTCAAAATACTCCTTTATATATGGCTGGAATGAACCTTCCACTCCTCCCACC
This sequence comes from uncultured Lachnospiraceae bacterium, assembly GCA_947564305.1. Next base: position 46,279 of record CANOBT010000025.1, read on the forward strand.
AGACGCAGTTCCCACTCCGGGACTTTATCGGCGATTTGTGCAAATGCCTCCAGCAGAACTTCTGTCGCCTTCTGCCAGGTCCCCAGCCTTCCCACGGTAAGTATTCGGTTTTTCTTATTTTCAAAAACCGGTTCTTTTTGATGATGCGAAAAATCATACCAACCATTGGGGATATATTCAATTTTCCACGGCCATTTTTCATTCAAAAACTTCTGCATAGACATGCAGGAGGTCGCAATCACATCACAGGAATCCAGAAACTTCATGAAATCAGGAGCATCCCATTTTATCCTGTCCATCCAACTGCTGTTGGCATCCAGTCCCACATAAATCCGTCCGTCAGGATTCGTCTTCTTATAAGCTTCCACAACCGGAAAATTTGAAGGATAGCAGCCCCGTATCAGCAGCGCATCTATTTCTCTGGCGTTATCAACAATATATTGTATCTTATCAGAATCTCCTCCTCCTGGCAAAAATTCCATCTCTACGCCCTTTGTGTATTGTTCATGATAGGGGTACGGTCCTTCGTTCACGCCAACCATGGATACTCTGTAGTTGTAATTTTTATACAAGATATAGGGAATCAAACCACAGTCTTTGATCAGTTCAACATTCGTCCACCCCCGCTCATAGGGCGCCATGGCAACAATCCTTTTCTGTCTTTCGGGATGCTTCTGTCCCATCTCTTTTCGCCGGAACGGAACCGCATACAGGAAGCTCTTCAGATTCTGTTCTTCACCGTCATGACGTATGTAAAACCGATAATCAGGATTTATAATATCAATCAGCCTGGGTATCCGCCATATGTCGCAGATTGCATGGGAAATACATATTTTCAACTTAATTCCATTATTTTTAATATCATTCTTTACGTCAATGACTTCTGAAATCCCAGGAAGCTCATTTTCCTCACAGGCGGCAAATGTCCCGTCAAACTGCCCCGACTGACTGTAATCATATGCACTTTGCAAAAACTGCCTGTCTGGAACCAACCTGTACTGCATGACTCTTATGAATACTTTTTGTGAAGTCTCATCTGCCAGTTTTTCATACAGCCAATCATAATAATCTATATTCCGAAGTAACTCCTCCAACATAAAATAATATATATCGTCAGTGCTGTTATCTGGATTGCCCCCCATCGGCCATTGTTCCAGAATTTCCGGAGCTATACTTATCATTTCCGATACAATCGACACAATGCCCTGATGGGTGCTGCTCCTCAGGATTGTTGATATCCCCTGATAACTTTGAAATAATCTGATAAATTCATCTTTATCCATTTTATCCTCCGCTTTCCCACAGAAAGCTCAATGCCCTCCCTGCCAATCATCATTACTTTATAAATGCAACTCATTTCAGGGTATCTATTTTCCTTCCCTCAAAATCATCTGCTTCATCCGCAGCACTTCCAAGTCATCCGGCAGAAGAGTCACAAGCCGTCCTGTTACACCGTAAGCATCCTGCCACTGCTGCTTGTCCATCAATCCCGTGAGCACCTGCTTTACCTGCCCGCCAAGGAGCTCGAATTCCTTCGAGATTGTCTGAGGCGGCTTTTCCATCTCTTCCGTCAGATAACGGGTTAACTGCCCGACTACGATTGCCATTTCAGGCAGGATATGGAACGCTTCTTTCAAAGGAGATATACAGTCTGCAAACCTGCCGCATTCGATGAAGCTTAGAACCTTATCTATCAGAAGAGCAAAGCGATATTGAGGCGGTAATATGTAGGTCTCCGGTCCGGATAAGACCTCATCCCTGTATATCTTTTTCGCAGCAGAAATCAAGCTGCCGCAGTAGCGCTGCAAAAGCCTTATTAACTCTGAATGCTCCAGAAGTCCCTGTGAGAGCTGGTTTTCCAAAAAATATTGTTCGAGTCTGGAGGCAAAGAGCGGATAGTTTTTGAGCAGCGGGCTGATATCTTCATAAAACGAATCCATGTCCGCAGCAGGGATATGTCCCGCCAACATCCGGGCACAGCTGTCCCACGCTGCCGTTGTCATTTTCTCCATCAAAGGATCCATCAAAAACCGGCTGCGCACAGCCATTTCCACTGCCTGGCATAAAAGCTGGTCCGGACAGCTGCGGACACAAAGCGCCCAGAAACGTTCAGCTTCCTGCTTCTGGTTATGCTTTTCAGCATAAAGCGCCTTCTGGAAACTAACATAGGCGTTTTCGGTTTTCAAAGCGGAGTATCCTTCCAGTATCACATCACTCTGTTCTTTATATGCAGCCTTCCAATTCTCCAGATTTGAATAAAAAACGGAAATGCCTGCCGTATCATCCCACGGAATCCAGCTAAGGATTGTTTTGAGCAGAGAGCGGTCATTCACCTCTGAAGCAAAAACCAGTCCATTTACATACGTTGCTGCTGCGCGCCCCTCCGCTGCAGAAAACGTGATGTCACCGCCTTTTTGACGTATGGCCTTTTCCTGATGTTTTTGAAGATAGAGCATCTTCTCGTGGAATAACCGTACATATTTTAATCCTTTTCGATATTCCTTCAGATCACAGCAGAGACCGGCCAGGGTAGATGCAATATGAGCAGCGGGCAGTTCCAGTACACGCGGCGATCTCAAAAGCTGCTCGCCCCTTTCCAGAGCCTTCCTGTAGTTTCCGGTAAAGGAGATCATGATAGGGCAGTGCGCCTGCATCCAAATCTCCGGAGCATAGATGATAGTCCGTCTGGCTGCAAGCTTTAATCCTCTTTCACAGTACTCGATAGCCGTATCATATTCCCCGCGGTTCCTGTATTCCTGCGCAAGCTGCATGCAGCAGTGGAAAGAATCCGATTCGTCCCCTTCTTCCAGCCTTTTCAAAAGCAGCGGGATATTCCTGTCTGTTTTTGCTGATGCCTTGGAACTGCCTGCGGAATTTCCAACATAACCAAAATGATGGACAAAACACGGGAGGTCTCTCTGCGGCTCCGGGAACGGGTCCAGATATTCATGTATCGGAAGCACAAAACGTGTCTCCTCTGTCAGACGGCACATACGGCCGATCGGAGAATCATAGTAGCTCTGTCCTTCCCAGTCCGTATAATTGCGCTGTATATAGTAAGCGGTTTTATATTTTTTATATTCGCCGCTCTTAAAAAAGCGGATGAGTTCCTCGGTATTTTCAAACCATTCATCATCATCAATGTAGAGGAACCATTCCCCTTTTGCCCGCTCCAGGCCTGCGTTCCGCGCTTTCGCGAAATCATCGCACCAGGTGAAAGGGATGACCATGGCTGCATACTGTTGTATCAATTCCAGGCTCTCACTGCTTTTCCCGGTGTAGACAGCAATCAGTTCGCTGTCCAGTTCCCGCAGGAGAGGCTTTAAAGAGTTCAGGCATCTCCCCAGTGTTTCCATCCGGTCGGATACAAGCATGGAGATTGTAAGCTGAATGTTCATAATCGGGACTCCTTTTCTATATGATAGCCATTTGGAAG
>CANOBT010000026.1 GCA_947564305.1 uncultured Lachnospiraceae bacterium
ACCATACGCCAGAAGATACTTACGAACCACTTCCTCATAAAAACATTGATACGGGTATGAGCAGTATGACAAACGTCAAATGCGCAAAATGACGCATTTAGAACGTGTGAAAGGTTCTATTTTGCTGTTTGACTATAAAAACAGAGACATTTTAACGAATCAGGCTTCCGTATATGAAGTCTGCATATTATGAAGTTTCACAAAACCACTTCCATTTTTATTGTAATTATGTTAATCTAAGTCAGAGACCTCGCCACAGGCAACGGGGCATTAAATTTCGGATATCAAGGAGGAAATCATGATGTTAAAAGACAAAGTAGCGGTTGTAACCGGTGGTACAAGGGGGATTGGATATGCCATCGTGAAGAAATACCTGGAAAATGGGGCAAAGGTTGTTCTGTTTGGCTCAAGAGCAGAAACGGTTGAGAAGGCACTGGCTTCTTTAAAGGCTGAGAATCCGGACTGGGTAGTGGAAGGAGAATATCCGGATTTGACAGATGCAGGTGCTATGGCAGCAGCAATCCAGGGAATCAAAGAACGATTTGGAAAGATTGATATTCTGGTAAATAACGCGGGAGTTTCAGACAGCAAGAAGATTGACGATTATGAAGAAGGTCATTTTGAAAAGGTTATGAAGCTGAATGTCAATGCAATCTTCAATGCAATCCAGCCGACTGTAAAGATTATGAAGGAGCAGGGTGGTGGATGTATTTTGAATACAAGCTCCATGGTCAGCATTTCCGGACAGCCAGGTGGAGTCGCTTATCCAACGAGTAAATTTGCAGTAAATGGTTTGACACTCTCTCTTGCAAGGGAATTAGGGCCAAGCAATATCCGTGTGAATGCGGTAGCTCCTGGAATTACAAAGACGGATATGGTGGCAGCACTTCCAGATTCTATGATTCAGCCGTTGATTGCGACCATACCATTGCGCAGGGTTGGAGAGCCAGAGGATGTTGCAAATGCATTCCTGTTCCTGGCAAGCGATATGGCCAGCTATGTAACGGGAGAGGTATTGTCAGTGGATGGTGCTGCAAGGGCATAAGAAATATAAGGAACTGTAGGAAAATAACTTAGCAATCTGTTCCGGTTATTTTCCTGCAGCTCTTAACAGCAGGAATCTTCGAATCGGATTCCTGCTGCTTTTTGAGAACGAACGGAGAAAAAGCAGAAAGGAAACAGGGAATGTGACCTATAAAGAAGCAAGGGTATATTTGGACGAAGTGTCGAAATACGGAAGTGTACTTGGCTTGGATGCGGTCCGAGACCTGCTGTATGAATTGGGAAATCCTCAGGATGGACTTCGGTTCATACATATTGCGGGGACCAATGGAAAAGGGTCTGTACTTGCATTTACATCAAGTATTTTAAGTGAGGCAGGCTTCAGGATTGGAAGATATATTTCTCCCACTGTCATCTCTTACCTGGAGAGGATTCAGGTAGATGGAGAGTGGATTTTGGAAATGGAATTCGGGGAACTGGTTGAAGAAGTTCAGAGAGCTATTGTGCGTATGGAGGCAAAAGGGCTGTCAAGTCCTACTGTTTTTGAGATAGAGACCGCAATAGCTTTTTTGTATTTTCAAAGAAAGCATTGCGATTTCGTAGTGCTTGAGACAGGGCTGGGCGGCAGTCTGGATGCCACAAATATTGTTAAAAATACCGTGGTTGCGGCATTTACATCCATCAGCCGGGATCACATGGGATTCTTGGGGGATACTTTAGGGGAGATTGCGAGAAATAAAGCCGGAATCATCAAGCCGGGGTGTATCGTTGTGTCAGCACCACAGAAGCCGGAAGTAAAAAGAGAACTGGAAACATCTGCAAAAAAATATGACTGTACGGTGCGGTTTGCGAGTCCGGAGAACGTTGTGGTATTAGAGCAGGATTACCAGGGACAGATGTTTTCTTACCACGGTATGGAGCACCTCCAGATAAAGATGGCAGGTTCCTATCAGATTTTAAATGCAATGACAGCATGGGAGATTATTAATGCGTTAAACGACATTTTAGAAAATAAGATATCTGAACAAGCAGTCCGCAGTGGACTTTTGAAAGCACAGTGGCCAGGACGGTTTACCTGTATTAAGAAACAACCGATATTTATCATAGATGGCGCCCACAATGTGGATGCTGTGATGCGGCTCAGGGAGTCGGTGGAGCAGTATTTTCCTGGGAAAAGGCTTGTATATATTATGGGAGTGTTTAAGGACAAAGAATATGAAAAGATGGCTGAGATTATGGCACCTCTTGCTGACAGTGTTTATACGGTGAACCTGCCAGACTCCGAGCGTACATTGCCGGCACAGGAATTAAAACAGGCAGTGGAGCCATATTGTAAAGGGGCTGTCCGGGCAGCCAGAGATATAGAGCAGGCGGTGGAGATGGCTTTACAGGATGCGCGCAGGGAAGATGTGGTTCTGGCATTCGGTTCACTGTCCTATCTTGGACAGATAATCAATTTGTTCTGCAAATAGTGAAAAACGGAAATGAGGGGATATTATGATTGACCAGGAAAAAGTAAAACAGGCAGTCCGGCTTTTATTGGAAGGCATCGGAGAGGACCCGGACAGGGAAGGACTGTTAGAGACACCGGATCGGATTGCAAGAATGTATGAGGAGATATACGGAGGTTTGGAGGAGAGCGCAGAAGTTCATCTTCAAAAGACATTTCATGCAGAAGACAATCAAATGGTAATGGAGAAGGATATTGCATTTTACTCTACCTGTGAACATCATCTGCTGCCATTTTTCGGAAGGGCACATGTTGCTTATATTCCGGACGGAAAGGTTGTGGGGTTAAGTAAGCTTGCGCGGACCGTGGATGTGTATGCCAGAAGACCTCAGATTCAGGAGCAGTTGACAGGTCAGATTGCGGATGCACTGATGGACCATCTCCATCCAAAGGGGGTTATGGTTCTGATTGAGGCAGAACATCTGTGTATGTCCATGCGTGGAATCAAGAAGCCGGGCAGTAAAACAGTGACAGTGGTAAAGCGTGGAGAATTTTTGGAAAATCAAGAATTGGTACGGACATTTTATGCTATGCTTGGGCGCTAGACGAGGCGGGATATATACCTGTATGAAAACAATAGAAAGCTGTTCAGGAAAGTTTTTTACACAGAAGGCGTCAGTGATGGAAGAAAGGAACAGAAGTATGAAAGAAGTAGAGGCAATCAGAAATCACCCATTGTATGTCGAGCAATATGAGAAATTAAAAGAGGCAGAAAAGGATAGGAAATTTTGCTGTCACCAGATGGAGCACCTCTTGGATGTGGCTCGTATTGCATATATTTTCAGCCTAGAGCAGCATATGAGTATTCGTAAGGAAGTTATCTATGCAGCGGCATTGTTGCATGATATTGGAAAGTGCAGACAGTATATGGACGGCACTCCACATGAAAAGGCATCGGCCGAGATTGCAGATGTGATTTTAGGCGATTTGCCAAAGGAGATGTTTTCCGGGGAAGAGAAGCAGAATATTATCCGGGCCATTCTGGGGCATCGTAAATATAGGGAGGATATGGATACTCTGGAAACGTTACTCTATACCAGTGATAAATATTCCAGAAAATGTTTTGCTTGTGAAGTGGAGAAGGAATGTAACTGGGATTATAAGAAGAAAAATTTCACATTAGATATATAAATGCAAAAAATGTAAATGACTTGTTAAGAATTGGGAGAGAGAATGCAGATAGGCGGAAAAATATTTGATACAAAGAACCAGACATATATTATGGGAATTCTGAATGTAACCCCAGATTCCTTTTCAGACGGCGGATGCTTTGATAACTTCGACGCAGCATTGAGTCATGCGCAGGAGATGGTCAGAGAGGGGGCGGATATTCTGGATGTGGGAGGGGAATCCACACGTCCGGGGCATGTTCAAATTTCGGAGGAAGAAGAGATAGAGCGGGTTGTCCCAGTGATTGAAAAGCTGAAACAAAGATTTGATGTTCCGATTTCTGTAGATACTTATAAAAGCAGGGTGGCAGAGGCAGCAATAAAAGCAGGGGCGGATTTGGTCAATGATATCTGGGGGCTGAAATATGATTCGCAGATGGCAGGTGTGATTGCGAGATATCAGGTGCCATGCTGCCTGATGCATAACCGTGAGAAGCCAGAATATCAGGATTTGGTTCCAGACGTATTGCAGGACTTGAGGGAATGCATACATCTTGCAATCGCAGCGGGAATTTCCAAGGAGCAGATTATTCTGGACCCAGGGATTGGATTTGGAAAGACCTATGAAATGAATCTGGATATGCTTCGAAATCTATCGGCTCTTCAAAACTTAGGTTATCCTTTGCTTTTGGGGACTTCAAGAAAGTCGGTCATTGGTATTACACTGGATCTTCCGACAGACCAGAGGGAAGAGGGTACTTTGGTAACCACGGTACTTGGAGTTCAAAATGGATACTCTTTTGTGAGGGTTCATGATGTGAAGGCAAATTATAGGGCAGTAAAGATGACAGAGGCGATTTACAGGAGTGAAAGAGATGGATAAAATAAAAATAAAAAATTTGCAAGTGTTTGCAAAGCACGGTGTATTTCCGGAAGAGAACAGGTTGGGACAAAAATTTTTGGTATCTGCAGTACTATATACAGATACAAGGAAAGCAGGAAAAACGGATGATCTGACTGCTTCAATCCATTATGGCGAGATATGCCAATTTATAGATCAATATATGAAGTCTCATACGTTTCAACTGATTGAGCGGGCAGCGGAAGCTTTGGCTGAAGAGTTGTTGCTTTGTACGCCGAATTTGGATAAGGTGTGTGTGGAGGTGAAAAAGCCCTGGGCTCCTATTGGGCTGCCTTTAGAGACGGCTTCCGTAGAAATTGAGCGGCAGTGGCATACAGCATATATTGCGTTGGGTTCAAATATCGGTGATAAACAGGCAAATCTCGACCAGGCGGTGAGAGTTCTTGACCATTTGCCATGTGACAGGAGAACCCAGCTAGACGAGACAGAAAGTGATGAGGATGCAAAAGGCGGAATGAACTCCAGGCATACCACCCATGTGGTAAGAGTTTCAAAATATTATGAGACTGCACCTTATGGCATGACAGAACAGCCGGATTTTTTAAATGCATGTCTGGAACTGCGTACTCTTTTAACGCCACAGGAATTACTGAGGGTGCTGCACAAGATTGAACAGGATGCCGGAAGAGAGCGGGTTATCCATTGGGGACCGCGTACACTGGATTTGGATATCATATTTTATGATGATCTGGTTCTAGAGACCGTGGATTTGTGCATTCCCCATGTGGAAATGCACAAACGTCGGTTTGTCCTGGAGCCTCTTCATGATATTGCACCCTATAAGCGTCATCCGGTTTATGGGATGACGGTGCGGGAAATGTTAGAGAAAACCGATATCTAATAGAAATGATGTACTGTTTCAAAACAGCAGCAATATGATGAAGAAAGCAGCATTTTTTTCAGGAATCACTTTTACAGTAATTTTTCAAAGGTATCATAAAACGAAGGGAATGACACGTCCACACAATGGCTGTCCAGGATTTTTGTGGTTCCTTCTGCCACAAGTGCTGCAATACTGAATGCCATTGCAATCCGGTGATCTAGGAGTGTATGAATGGTGGAACCGTGAAGCGGGTTTCCACCATGAATGATCATTCCGTCTTCTGTGGGAGTGATGTCACACCCCATGGCTTTTAGATTATCGGTTACTGTTTCAATACGGTCAGATTCTTTCACTTTCAGTTCTGCGGCATCGCGGATGATGGTGATTCCCTCGGCCATTGCGGCCATGACAGCAATGATAGGAATTTCATCAATCAGGGTAGGGATGATTCCACCTTCAATTATAATTCCATGTAATTGGCTGGTGCGTACCAAAATATCAGCCACAGGTTCTCCGGCTTCTGTATGTTCATTCAGCAGGGTGATATCTCCGCCCATTTCCTGACACACTTTCACAAGACCGGCACGGGTCGGATTGATTCCAATTTCTTTAATCAAAATTTCAGAATCAGGTACTAAAAGCCCCGCAGCGATGAAGTAGGCAGCAGAGGAAATATCTCCAGGTACGGTGATTTTCTGTCCATATAATTCCTTGCATGGGCGAATCAAAGCGTTGGCTTTCGCGCTGTCTGGTTCCTGAGAAGAATGGAGGTCAGCTCCAAATTCCTGCAGCATCAATTCTGTATGATTCCGGGAAAGAGAAGGTTCCGTTACAGAAGTTTCTCCTTCGGCATAAAGTCCGGCAAGTAGGATGCAGGATTTTACCTGGGCAGAGGCTACAGGAGAAGTGTAATGGATGCCATGAAGGTGTCCTGGTGTAATATAGAGAGGTGCACATCCATTGCGCAGAATGCTGGAAATATTTGCCCCCATCTGTGTCAAAGGCTCTATGATTCTCTTCATGGGTCTGGTATTCAGAGATTCATCACCTGAGACTTTGGAGTCAAAGGGCTGGCCTGCCAGAATTCCGGAAATCAGCCTTGTTGTGGTGCCGCTGTTTCCTACATCCAAAAGATTGGATGGGGCAGTCAGACCATGCAGTCCTTTTCCACGTATCAGGACAGAATCGATGTTATTTTCGATTTCAATTCCAAGGCTGCGAAAACAGTTAATTGTTGCAAGACAGTCTGCGCCTTGAAGGAAATTTTGGACTTCAGTGATTCCTTTGGCAATCGAGCCAAACATGATACAACGGTGGGAGATGGACTTATCTCCTGGGACAGTTACTTCGCCTTTTAGGCCGGTGAGGTTGGTTAATTCCATAGTGGTTCATAATCCTTTCGTCTTTTTATAAATTCTGTTTTAAACAGAATGTTATACTTTATATACAATATAGCGGTGTTTTTTCAATAATTCCGTTGCCTTGGCTGAGGCTTCTCCGTCATAAAATTCAATGCGCAGAACTCCTTCTTCAAATTCTCGGTTATGGATGATGCCGATATTCTTGATATTCACCATATTGCTGGCCAGGATGGTTGCGATTGTGGCAATACCACCGGCCTCGTCAATGATATCACAGTATACGGCGAATTGTTTTTTGATGGGGCCAGCTGAGCCTTCCGGCATAGAATTCCGATAGTCGCGGGAGGACTCGAACATAGAGTAGAGAGCGCGTTCTGCGCTTTGGTCTATCGTATTTTTTGCATTTTGCAGGGTTTGGATAAATTCTTCTAATATTTGAGAAATATTTTCTCTGTTTTTCAGACAGATCTGCTGCCACATGATGGGAGAGGAGGAAGCGATACGTGTAATATCCTTAAATCCACCTGCTGCCAGCATTTTCATCAGTTCATCTCTAGTATCATGATCCCGTACAAAATTAACCAGGCTTGCTGCCAGGATGTGAGGCAGATGGCTGATAGCCCCTGTTACATAGTCATGTTCCCGGTAATCCAGTATCATTGGAAGGGCCTTCAAAGATTCCACAAAGGCACGGTAAGCCTGTATTTTTTCCTCAGACACCTTTGCGGCTGGTGTGAGGATATAATATGCATTTTCAATGAGATGTGCTTTTGCATTGACAAATCCGCTTTTCTCGGAGCCAGCCATGGGATGGCCGCCAATAAATTGCTCTTCCAGTCCAAGAGAAATGACTTCTTCATGGATGGAAGACTTGACACTGCCTACATCTGTCAGGATACAGTCCGGGTCAAGATAATTTTTTAACTGACTCAGATAAGCCGTATTGTAGGAGATGGGAGCACACAGAAAGATATAAGTACAGCCACGGAAATTGTCGTCGATAGCGGAGCAGGATGTGTGAATGGTCCCATCCTGAACGGCCAGTGCAAGGGTTTCTTTACTTTTGTCAAAGGCAAGTAGCTCACAGTCAGGATAGTATTGGCGCACAGCCTTGGCAACCGAACCGCCGATTAATCCCAACCCGATGAAGCCTATTTTCTTTATATGCATGGTATAATCCTTTCTATTAAATAGAATATATTTTCAGTCAAACAGATCGTGTTTTAGGAAATTCTGCCTGTTTTACCGCATTTCATTATACAGAAAAATCTTTTTTTTTTCAATACGGTTCCATTTTAAGAAGGTGTCAGGACCGAAATATAGTCATAGTTGACCTGATATTTTGGGAATTGTGACAAGAGAATCGTTAAAAATTCATAAAAGAGTTGTAATAAGCGGAGAAATTTAGTACAATATCCATAGAGTGTGCGAAGAGGCGGAAGCGGATACGCATAAAAAAGATACAAGGAGGCAGCAGCATGAAGGTTTACAGAACAGATGAGATCAGGAACGTGGTATTGCTTGGACACGGAGGCAGCGGTAAGACGAGTCTCGTAGAGGCAATGCTTTATGTATCTGGGGCATCGAATCGTATGGGCAAGGTTTCAGAGTCCAATACGGTCAGTGATTTTGACAAGGAAGAGCAGAAGCGAGGTTTTTCCATCAGTACAAGTATTGTGCCGATAGAGTGGGAAAAGGCCAAGATTAATATATTGGACACTCCGGGATACTTCGATTTCGTAGGAGAAGTAGAAGAAGCGGTCAGTGCGGCAGACGCGGCAGTTATTGTGGTATCCGGAAAAGCCGGAGTACAGGTGGGTACGGAAAAAGCATGGGAATTATGTGAAAAATACCATCTGCCCCGTATGGTCTATGTGACAGAGATGGATGTGGATGATGCCAGCTTCCGTCAGGTTGTGGAAGATCTGACTGCAAAATATGGGAAAAAGATTGCACCTCATTTCCAGCCAATCCGTGAAAACGAAAAGCTTGTGGGCTATATCAATGTCATCAAGAATGCGGGGAGAAGATATACTGGTATCGGTAAGAGAGAGGAATGTGAGATACCGGATTACTGTAAGGCAAACTTAGAGACTCTGCGTGACTCTTTGATGGAAGCAGTTGCAGAGACCAGTGAAGAGTTCATGGACCGCTATTTCAGCGGCGAAGAATTCTCAGTAGAAGAAATCCGTGCGGCAATGCGTACAGAAGTTATGAGCGGAGATATCGTGCCGGTGGCAATGGGCTCTAACATCGAGGCGCAGGGAGTTGCAAACCTGTTGTCTGACATCGTTCGTTTCTTCCCAAGCCCGGACAAGAGGACCTGTGCGGGAATCAATCGTACGACTAATGATATTTTTGAGGGCGACTATGATTTCTCCAAGGCAAAGACTGCCTATGTATTCAAAACTATGGTAGATCCGTTCATCGGAAAATATTCTTTCATAAAGGTATGCTCCGGTGTTCTGAAAGGTGAGGATGTTCTGTATAATGCGGGTAGTGAATCCGAAGAAAAACCAGGCAAGCTTTATGTTATGTGCGGCAATAAACCGACGGAAGTCAGTGAGCTGTTTGCAGGTGATATCGGAGCTATTGCCAAACTTGCAAATACAAAGACAGGCGATACACTCTCCACAAAGAGCACACAGATTTTGTACACAAAGACAGAATATTCTGTTCCATATACATATATGAGATACCGCGTGAAGAATAAAGGTGAGGAAGATAAAGTATCACAGGCACTTGCCCGGATGATGGCAGAAGATGTTACACTGAAAGCTGTGATTGACAGTGAAAACCGTCAGTCCCTGCTTTATGGTATGGGGGACCAGCATCTGGAAATCGTAGCAAGCAAGCTGGTTGCCAGATACAAAGTTGAAATTATCTTAGAGACTCCGAAGGTTGCATTCCGCGAGACAATCCGTAAAAAATCTGACGTGGATACAAAGTATAAAAAACAGTCCGGCGGACATGGTCAGTATGGTCATGTTAAGATGAAATTTGAACCATCCGGAGATTTGGAGACTCCATATGTTTTCGAGGAAGTTGTAGTTGGAGGTGCAGTTCCGAAGAATTATTTCCCGGCAGTAGAAAAAGGTCTGCAGGATTCTGTGGTGAAAGGACCTCTGGCTGGCTATCCGGTAGTGGGTGTAAAAGCGATTCTTTACGATGGTTCTTATCATCCGGTAGATTCTTCGGAGATGGCATTTAAGACTGCTACAAGTCAGGCGTTTAAGAAAGGCTTTATGGAGGCATCTCCGGTACTTTTAGAGCCAATCGTATCTTTGAAGGTGACCGTGCCGGACAGTTATACCGGTGATGTAATGGGCGATTTGAATAAGCGCCGCGGCCGTGTGTTGGGTATGAATCCGATTGCAGGCGGCAAGCAGGTGATTGAGGCTGATATTCCAATGACAGGAATGTTTGGATACTGTACGATTCTCCGTTCTATGACTGGAGGACGAGGAACCTATGAATATACATTTGCAAGATATGAGCAGGCCCCGTCTGATGTACAGGAGAAAGAGATTGCCGCACGCGCAGCAGCAGAAGCATAGAATTCCATAGAGCTTCAATATTTGTTGATATAAAAATGAACTGAATAAAGAGACTGTTATCTTCACATACTAAGGTAACAGTCTTTTTTTATTTCCGAAAAGTTTTTGACTTGGAAAAAATTGGAAACCTGTGAAAGAGAATACCAGTGTGAAAATTTTTTGATTCCATATAATATTGAAAAAGCATAAAAGCGAATACCCAAAAAGGTATTCGTTTTCGCATGTAAAGGAGATAGAAATTAGGTATAAAAATTTTGTACGCATGAGAAAATGATACAAGGAAGGGTGTGTGGCATGAAGAAGGGAATCAAAATTTTTTTTCTGGCAATCGTGTTTTTTGGTGGATCTTTTGTCTCTGGATGCCTTGGATGGGCAGCGGCAGGATATGTACCCCAGGAAGAAGTTAGTGCGGCAGATATTGGAGAAGATACGGTTCTTGTAGGAGGGATGCCGGTAGGCATTTATATGGAGACAGACGGGGTGCTTGTTCTGGATACACAAAGTATAGAAGGTGTAGATGGACTGGAGCACAATCCGGCACACAATCTGGTAAAGTCAGGAGACTATATCGTGGGGATCAACGAGCAAAATGTAAGTGGCAAAGAGGATTTGATCCAGGTATTGAATCATCTTACGGATACGGAAGTTGTTCTGACTCTTCGCAGGGAAGATGAGACTCTGGATGTGAGATTAGAGGCTGTAGAAGACCAACCAGATGACTATAAACTGGGTATCTGGGTCAGAGATAATGTACAAGGGTTGGGGACAATTACTTTTTTAGATGCGAACAGCCGTTTTGGAGCACTAGGGCATGGTATCCATGATGCTGATACTAATGTTTTAATGGATATTCAGGAAGGGAGCCTGTATAAAACAAGTATACGCTCTATTTTGAAAGGAGACTATGGAATACCAGGCAGTATGGAAGGACTGATCGTATATAATACGTTTAATCGGTTGGGAAGTATTGACAATAACATGGATTCGGGAATTTATGGAACTGTGGATAAGATTGATGAGTTGTTTCAGGAACAGATACCTGTGCAGGTGGCGGCAAAGGAGGAAATTGAACTTGGAGAGGCGCAGATACGCTGCTGTCTGGAAGATGAGGTTCAAGAATATTCCGTTATGATCACGGGAGTGGATATGGCACCGAAAGAGGTGAATAAAGGGATTATCCTTCAAGTCACAGATGAGGAACTTCTGGATAAAACCGGGGGGATCATCCAGGGGATGAGCGGTTCTCCAATTCTGCAAAATGGAAAGCTGGTTGGTGCAGTGACGCATGTATTTGTAAATGATCCGACGAAAGGTTATGGGATTTTTGCAGAAACTATGGTAAATCAGGCGGGAGAATGACAGAAATGCGAATACTTCGACATTCCATGTCGAATCAGGACGGCAAAATATCCTTGATTCTGTAAAGTCGTGTAGATATAATAAAATCTGATAGTGGTAATTCCGCAGTACAGGAACCTGTCTGGAGGAAGAGGTATGGAACAATTGACCGTAGCTATCGCTGATGACAATGAAAGAATGCTGGACATGCTGGAAGAAATTATCAGTATGGATAAAGAGCTTAACGTCGTAGGAAAAGCAAAAAATGGCGAGGAAATGTGTCAAATCATCAAG
The DNA here is from genome assembly GCA_947564305.1 of uncultured Lachnospiraceae bacterium. The sequence continues at coordinate 11,917 of CANOBT010000026.1, forward strand.
GATAAAAGACCGGATGTTGTCCTTCTTGATCTGATCATGCCGAAAATGGACGGACTGACGGTGATGGAGCATGTCGGCCGCGATAAGTCTATGGCGAAACAGCCTTATTTCATTGTCGTCACGGCGGTTGGACAGGAGCGGATTACAGAAGATGCATTTGATAAGGGCGCGAACTATTATGTGATGAAGCCATTCAATAATGAGATATTGTTGAATCGCATCAAAACGGTAAGGAAAGTATTTCGGTCCCACGAAAAAAAGACAGAAGAAGTGATAGAAAATACACAGATTCGAGAAGATGATCTGGAAAACAGAGTTACAGATATGCTTCATGAAATCGGCATCCCTGCCCATATAAAAGGGTATCATTACCTTAGAGACGCGATTATCATGGCCGTTGAAGATATGGATGTACTAAATGCGATTACGAAAGTTCTGTACCCAACTGTAGCTAAGAAATACCAGACCACTTCCAGCCGGGTGGAACGTGCTATCAGACATGCAATAGAGGTAGCGTGGAGCCGGGGGAAGTTGGATACATTAGATGAGCTTTTTGGGTATACCGTGAGCAACGGAAAAGGTAAGCCGACCAATTCAGAATTTATCGCATTGATTGCAGACACCATACAGCTTGAATATAAGCATCGATAAAATCTCAAAATCTACTTAATTTACAAATTCTAAATGTTTAAGGCATTAAATACCGATGTTCAGAACAAATTCCCAAAAGAAAATCCAATTTTAGCCAATATTCCTGCAAGATAAATCTTTTCAATGTACGAAAAATGAGTTATAATATAGGATAACAATGTAATTTTGAAGAGATACTAAGAAAAAGTCGGAGGTTTGTTAGCTATGAAAAACATTTTATTTGCATCTTCAGAGTGCGTTCCTTTTATTAAGACAGGAGGGCTTGCCGATGTAGCAGGATCGTTGCCAAAATATTTTGATAAGGAGAACTATGATGTTCGTGTCGTACTGCCAAAGTATAACTGCATGTATCAGAAATGGAAAGATATGTTAGAGTATGTGGACCATTTTTACATGGATCTTGCAGGACAGGATCGCTATGTAGGTATTTTGAAGTGCGAATATGACGGAGTGCAATTTTATTTCATTGACAATGAATACTATTTCAATGGATTTGCACCATATGAGGGAGACCCGAAGTGGAATATCGAGAAATTTGCATTTTTCTCAAAAGCAGTTTTGAGTATTCTTCCGGTTATCGGATTCCGTCCGGATTTAATTCACTGCCATGACTGGCAGACAGGCCTGATTCCAGTATATCTGGATAATTTCCGTTATCTGGGAGAATATTATCGTGGAATCAAGTCTATCATGACCATACATAATTTGAAATTCCAGGGAGTATGGGACACGAAGACTGTTCAGCAGATTACAGGACTGCCGGATTATTATTTTGTGCCGGATAAGATGGAAGCATACAAAGATGCGAATCTTTTGAAAGGCGGTATTGTCTATTCAGATAGGGTGACTACGGTTAGTCAGACTTATGCAGAGGAGATTAAGACACCGTTCTATGGAGAAGCATTGGATGGCCTGATGAATGCACGCTCCAATGTGCTCAGTGGCATTGTCAACGGGTTGGATTACACGGATTGGGACCCGGAAACAGATACACGGATTGCGAAGAACTTTAATATAGAGAATTTCCGCAAGCTGAAGCCTCTGAACAAGTTGGCGTTGCAGGAGGAATTGGGACTGGATAAGGATGCTCATGCTATGATGATTGGTATTGTGTCCAGGCTTACCGATCAGAAAGGTTTTGACTTGATTGATTATGTGATGGATGAACTCTGCCAGGATGCAGTTCAGATTGTAGTGCTCGGAACAGGAGATGCAAAATATGAGAATATGTTCCGCCATTTTGCGTGGAAATATTCAGGAAAGGTATCTGCAAATATTTACTATTCAGATGAGCTGTCACATAAGATTTATGCTTCTGTAGATGCATTTTTGATGCCGTCTCTGTTTGAACCTTGTGGATTGAGCCAGCTTATGAGTCTGCGCTATGGTACATTGCCAATTGTACGTGAGACAGGCGGGCTCAAAGATACGGTAGAAGCATACAATGAATATGAAAAGACAGGAACCGGATTTAGCTTTACGAATTACAATGCACATGAGATGCTCAATACGATTCGCTATGCGGAGCAGATTTATTATGACAGGAAGAGAGATTGGAATAAGATGGTAGAGCGTGCTATGAAGGAAGATTTCTCATGGAATAATTCTACCAAACAGTATGAGGCGCTTTATAAGGAGTTGCTGGGAGAATAATTTCGTCAGACGAAAGAGGCAGGAGAAAAGAGACATGAAGATTATCGACAGGCTGAATGAGGACAAGATACATATTTCATTTGAGGTATTTCCGCCCAAGACGGATGCGGGTGTTGATAAGGTTTTGGCGGCAACGGACGAGATTGCATCGCTGAAACCGTCATACATCAGCGTTACATATGGAGCAGGAGGCGGAACGAGTAAGAATACGGCCAGGATTGCCTCCCATATTAAGGATGATTTAGGAGTATTGAGTCTGGCGCATCTGACTTGTGCATCTTCGACAAAGGAAGAGGTACGGGATGTGATTTCCAATTTAAAACAACTTGGGATCGAAAATATTTTGGCCCTCAGGGGAGATATCCCTGAGGGAATGGAATTTCCGACAGGAGACCGCTTCCGCTATGCATGGGAGTTGGTTGAGGAGATTCGAAAACATGGAGATTTTTGTATTGGAGCAGCCTGTTATCCGGAAGGTCATGTGGAGAATGAGCATAAGGCGGATGATATCAGATATCTGAAGCAAAAAGTAGACTGCGGTGTGGATTTTTTGACGACACAGATGTTTTTTGACAATGACATCCATTATAATTTTCTATACAGAATTCGGGAGGCGGGGATTACGGTCCCCGTTCTTCCGGGAATTATGCCGATTACCAGTGCGTCTCAGATGAAGCGCAGTCAGGAATTGTCAGGAACTGTATTTCCGAGACGATTTCTGGCACTGCTAGATCGGTTTGGAAGTTATCCGGATGCGATGAAGCAGGCGGGGATTGCGTATGCTACCGACCAGATTATTGACCTGCTTGCGAATGGTGTTAGGAACATTCATATCTATTCAATGAATAAACCAGATGTAGCGGCAAAGATTATGGAGAATCTGTCTGAGATTATTAAGTGCTGACGGGGAGTAGGAGAGCCGGGAGAATGGAGCAACTGAGAAAGGAAGCTGTCCGATACCTGGGATATGGAAAAAATGCGGTAGATGCGCAGACACTGGAGCTGATTGAGAACTCTTTTTCGAGTTTACAATCTGCTGCCAGCAGGAAGTCCGTCTATCGCATCTTTGATTTATCCCTGGAAGGTAAAGAAGATATCCATTTTGGAAATCTGAATGTGAAAAGTAAAAGTCTTGGAAAAAATCTGTTGGGATGTGATAAAATTATTTTGTTTGGTGCTACTTTGGGTGTTGGAGTGGATCAGCTTTTATTTCGTTCGTCCAAGACGAATATGGCAAAGACCGTGGTACTGCAGGCATGTGCTGCTGCACTATTGGAAGAGTACTGTGATGAATGTCAGGATGAGATTGCGGAAAAGATGAAACAGGAGGGAAGGTTCCTGCGGCCCAGATTTAGTCCAGGGTATGGGGATTTTTCTATCGAATGTCAAAGAAATGTGATACAAATGCTGGATGCGGCGAAGACCATTGGGCTTACGATAACAGATAGTCTGATGATGGTTCCTTCCAAATCCGTGACAGCCGTTATCGGAGTCAGTCAGTTTCCGATACAATGCCACCGACAGGGCTGTGAGGCCTGTGGGAAAAAAGATTGTATATACAGAAGGGATACGTGATACGTTATGATAAGGGAAGAGTTGGGAAAGAAGCTGCTGTTTTTCGATGGCGGTATGGGGACGCTGTTACAGGCGAAGGGGTTAAAACCAGGAGAACTGCCTGAGACCTGGAATGTGGACCATGCAGAGGAGGTTACTGGGATTCACCAATCTTATATCGAGGCGGGAAGCGATATTATTTTGACGAATACGTTTGGTGCTAATGCTTTGAAGTTCCATGACGGAAGTCATCCACTGGAGGAAATCGTACATGCTGCGGTCCAAAATGTGCGGAATGCAATCAGCCGCTCTGGTGTTCAGCGAAAGGTCTATGTTGCGCTGGATGTAGGTCCCACGGGAAAGCTGTTAAAACCTATGGGTGATCTTGAATTTGAGGATGCATATGAGGCATTTCGTCAGGTGATGGTTTATGGGGAGCGGGCAGGAGTGGATTTGATTCACATTGAAACGATGAGTGATACCTATGAGCTGAAGGCTGCAGTATTGGCGGCAAAAGAGAACACAAAACTTCCTGTGTTTGCGACGGCGATTTTTGATGAACGAAAAAAATTGTTGACCGGTGCGGATGTACCTGCAGTTGTCAGCCTATTGGAAGGGTTGAGAGTGGATGCCTTGGGAATTAACTGTGGGCTGGGACCAGAGCAGATGCTTCCGGTTTTGGAGGAACTGTTGAGCTATTCTTCTGTTCCTGTGATTGTGAAACCTAATGCTGGACTTCCAAAGCAGAGGGGCAATGAGACATTCTATGATGTTCTGCCGGAGGATTTTGCCAGGACAATGCGAGATATTGTGGAGAAAGGTGCGGCAGTGGTAGGTGGATGCTGTGGAACCACACCGGAACATATCCGTCATATGGCGGATGCCTGCCGTGGAATTTCTGTAAAACCTGTGGAGAAAAAGTCGTTTACCATGGTATCTTCTTATGGACAGGCTGTAATTTTCGGAGTGGATTCTAAAATCATAGGGGAGCGAATTAATCCTACAGGAAAAAAGAAATTTCAGCAGGCTCTTAAAGAGCATGATATTGATTATATATTAAAAGAAGGAATTCAGCAGGAAGAGAATGGAGCGCATATTCTGGACGTTAACGTTGGGCTTCCGGATATTGACGAAACAGCTATGATGGTGGAGGCGGTTACCGGATTACAGAGTGTTACCAGCCTGCCCCTTCAGATTGACACCGTAGATATCCAGGCGATGGAGGCGGCTCTTCGGATTTATAATGGCAAAGCGATGGTCAATTCTGTCAGTGGAAAGCAGGAATCTATGGATGCAGTATTTCCTCTGATTGAGAAATATGGTGGGACTGTGATCGGACTGACCTTGGATGAAGGAGGGATTCCGAAGACAGCGGACGGCAGAGTGCAGGTGGCTGAGAAGATTATCCGGGAAGCCAAGAAGTATGGGATTGAAAAGAAGGATATTGTCATTGATGTGTTAGTCATGACAATCAGCTCAGAACCTCAGGGAGCAGTGGTTGCTTTGGAGGCTCTTCGCAGGGTGCGTAAAGAGTTGGGAGTACATACGGTTCTTGGTGTGTCCAATATCTCTTTTGGATTGCCATGCCGGCCGATTCTCACCTCCAATTTTTATACAATGGCGATGTATAGTGGATTGAGTGCGGGAATCGTGAATCCTTTATCTGAGGAAATGATGGAAAGCTACCATGCATACCATGCCCTGATGGGATTAGATGAGAATTGCAGCACGTATATAGAAAAGTATGCTGCGAGAAAACCACGGAGAAGTATTTCAGGTCCGGGTACTGTTGGAGGAAATAGAGGCAGTTCGGTTGAAAGTATATCAGATGTCGTTGGTGGAAATCCTGCCGGATATGGAAGCTCTTCTTCTGGCATGAATCTGAAAATGGTGATTCAAAAGGGACTGAAAGAGGAGGCTCACAATATCACGGAATCATTGGTTTTGGAGCAGGAGCCTCTTGAAATTATCAACACACATCTCATTCCTGCACTGGACCATGTGGGAAAAGGATTTGAAAAAGGAACTGTGTTTCTCCCACAGCTTCTGATGAGTGCAGAGGCTGCGAAGGCTGCATTTGCTGTACTGAAAGAGAAGATTGCAGAAAGCGGAGAGCAGGCAGAAAAGAAAGAGAAAGTGGTTCTTGCGACGGTAAAAGGAGATATTCATGATATTGGGAAAAATATCGTGAAGGTTCTTTTGGAGAATTATAGCTTTGAGGTCGTTGACTTGGGGAAGGATGTGCCGCCGGAGACGATTTTAGATACTGTGAAAGAACAGGATATCCGCTTGGTAGGATTAAGTGCTTTGATGACAACTACGGTGGCTAGCATGGAGGAAACGATACGCCTCTTGAAGAAAGAAGCGCCAGAGTGTAAGGTGATGGTGGGAGGAGCTGTATTGAATCAAGAATATGCAGATATGATAGGTGCGGACTTTTATGGAAAGGATGCCATGCAGTCTGTCTATTATGCACAGAGAGTGCTGCAGCAGGGAATTGAGAATCATGAGTTGTAATGAAAAAAGCAGCTTTTGAATGGGCTGGATGCGTTACATTTGTGGCCAGTGAGGACATGAATTGTAACGCATTTTGTATGCTTTACAAATGAGAATCGCTATGATATGATAAAAAACAGCCATATAGAGTGGGTCGATAGGAGGATGAAACAAATGCACCAATATGGAGTGAACCAATTGAGAAAAATGTTTTTGGAGTTTTTTGAAAGTAAAGGGCACCTTGCGATGAAGAGTTTTTCATTGGTGCCGCATAATGATAAGAGTCTGCTGCTTATTAATTCAGGAATGGCGCCTCTAAAGCCATATTTTACGGGGCAGGAGATTCCGCCAAGGAGGCGGGTGACTACCTGCCAGAAGTGTATCCGTACAGGTGATATTGAAAATGTAGGAAAGACAGCACGCCATGGCACGTTCTTTGAGATGCTTGGGAATTTTTCATTTGGAGCTTATTTTAAGAATGAAGCGATTGAATGGTCCTGGGAATTTCTGACAAAGGTTGTAGGGCTTGATCCTGACAGGTTGTATCCATCGGTATATGAAGAGGATGACGAAGCATTCGAGATTTGGAATAAAAAGATGGGAATTCCAGCGGAGCGGATTTACCGTTTTGGAAAAGAAGATAACTTTTGGGAGCATGGCTCAGGTCCCTGTGGTCCTTGTTCGGAGATTTATTATGACCGTGGGGAAAAGTATGGTTGTGGAAAGCCAGATTGCACGGTTGGCTGTGAGTGCGACCGTTATATGGAAATCTGGAATAATGTATTTACCCAGTTTGATAATGACGGCAACGGAAATTATTCTGAGTTAGAGCAGAAAAATATTGATACAGGTATGGGATTGGAGCGTCTGGCATCCGTTGTACAGGATGTAGATTCGATTTTTGATGTGGACACGATCAAAGCATTGCGTGACCATGTATGCCGTCTTGCAGGTAAAGAGTATGGAAGCGAGTATCAAGACGATGTTTCGATCCGTGTGATTACAGACCACGTGCGTTCCGTAACATTTATGATTTCCGATGGTATTATGCCATCCAATGAAGGACGTGGGTATGTACTTCGTCGTTTGCTGCGTCGTGCCTGCCGTCATGGAAGACTTTTAGGAATTGATGGCAGCTTCCTTCCGGAGCTGGCTGAGACTGTGATTTCAGGTTCTAAGGATGGTTATCCGGAATTGGAGGAGAAGAAGGATTTTATTCTGAAAGTCATTGCGAAGGAAGAGGAACAGTTTAATAAGACCATTGATCAGGGGCTTGGTATATTGTCGGATATGATTGGCAATATGGAGAAAAAAGGAGAGAAGACCCTGTCCGGGGATTCCGCATTCAAGCTGTATGATACGTATGGATTTCCGTTGGACCTTACTATGGAAATTCTCGAAGAAAAGGGAATGGATGTAGATGAAAGCGGATTTAAGGCTGCTATGGAGATTCAGAGGAAGACTGCCAGGGAGGCAAGAGAAGTCACCAATTATATGGGGGCTGATGTGACCGTTTATGAATCCATTGACCCAAGTATTACCAGTACATTTGTTGGATATGAAAATCTTCGCTATGAATCAAAGATTACGGTTTTGACTTCGGAGACAGAGCTTGTGGATGCGCTTTCTGATGGTGAAAAAGGTACTATCATTGTGGAAGAGACTCCTTTCTATGCCACCAGCGGCGGGCAGGAGGCTGATACAGGGCTGATTCGCACGGCAGATGGAGAATTCCAGGTGGAAGATACGATTAAGCTGTTAGGCGGCAAAATCGGCCATGTGGGGCAGGTTGTGAAAGGCATGGTAAAGGTAGGAGATCGGGCAGAGTTGGAAGTAGATGCCGAGAAGCGGGCTTTATCCGCAAGGAACCACAGCGCCACTCACCTTCTGCAGAAGGCTCTGCGTACCGTGCTTGGGACTCATGTGGAGCAGGCTGGTTCTAGTGTAAATGAGGATCGTCTGCGTTTTGACTTTACCCATTTTTCAGCCCTTACCCCAGAGGAATTGGAGAAGGTAGAAAATCTGGTGAATGAAAGTATTGCCAAGGCATTGACTGTAGACATCAAAAATATGCCTATCGAGGAGGCAAGAAAGACAGGAGCGCAGGCTCTGTTTGGAGAGAAGTACGGTGATATTGTGCGTGTTGTCAACATGGGAGACTATTCCATTGAATTCTGTGGAGGTACTCATGTGGGAAATACCTCTGAAATCATGGCATTGAAGATTATTTCAGAGACTGGAGTAGCAGCCGGTGTGCGGAGAATCGAGGCACTGACATCAAAAGGGCTATTGAAATATTATGATGCATTAGAAGTAAAAATGCGCGAGGCCGCAAAATTATTGAAGGCAACGCCGGATAATCTGGGAGATAAGATTACACATATGCTTTCTGAAAATAAGACACTTCATGCAGAGGTGGAAAGTCTGAAGAGTAAGATGGCGCAGGATGCTGCCGGAGATATTCTGAATCAGGTAAAAGAGGTGGCTGGTGTGAAGCTGCTTGCCGCTGAGTTAGAAGGCGTTGATATGAACGGTCTGCGTGACTTGGGCGATCAGTTCAAAGAACAGCTCGGAGAAGGGGTTGTCGTACTGGCTTCTGCTAATGCCGGTAAAGTGAGCTTAATGGTGACCGCCACAGAGGGTGCAATGAAAAAGGGCGCTCATGCGGGTAATATGGTGAAAGCGATTGCAGGCTGCGTTGGCGGCGGCGGCGGCGGCCGACCGAATATGGCACAGGCAGGGGGCAAGAATCCGGCAGGGATTCCGGAAGCGCTTCAAAAGGCTGCAGAAGTCTTAGACGGACAGATTTCATAAATGTATATACAAAAAAAGAGTTTCCGAATGGGGACTCTTTTTTGCTGAATACCATTGTATGCGAAAGAAGCTGCCAGTGGCAGGTTCTTTGCATATTGTTTGATAGACAGAAAAAATAGAGTGTTAAATAACACTCTATTATTCTGCACATATTAATTATATTTCCGTTTTCTAGCAGCTTCGGATTTCTTTTTCCGTCTTACGCTTGGCTTTTCATAATGCTCTCTCTTACGGATCTCCTGCTGAATGCCAGCTTTGGCACAATTTCTTTTGAATCTGCGCAAAGCACTATCCAACGTCTCGTTTTCTTTCACGATTACATTTGACATAGACTCACACCTAACCTCCCCTCCAGCCTTGTATTGTGCATCATACGACTGTTCGGGTATTTTTAGCACTATAGAAGATTATATCATATTTTTTGATTCCGTCAACTATTTATTCACAAAAATTTTATAAAACAGCTATTTTCCCATATTTCTTGTTAAAATTATGGGATTTTAAATGGGGAGGATGGTAAAATATGATAAGAAAAAGCAAGCAATATGAGAAAAAGTCTGTCTCTGATATGTTCTAAAATGAGTTCCATCATACTATATTGTTAACAGACGATATAGCGGAGGGAGCTTTTTTCATGAAAGCATTTTTGGCAGCATTATTAAGCTTAGCCATATTTACAGGGGATGTAGCGTTTCCAACATATTCGCTGCAAACTGAAAATAGCAGCAGCACGGGTATCTATGCGCAGGATGCATACTATCTCCAAGAGGAGACAACGGTTGGTAATACAGATGGAGAGACGGATGAGGAGGCCAGTATAACGGAAACTCATACGGATGCGGAAGATACGGCGGGACCACAGATCAGCGCACCGTCTGCAATCTTAATGGAGGTGTCTACGGGAAGTATTATTTACGAAAAAGATGCGGATACAGCCAGGCCGCCGGCAAGTGTGACAAAAGTGATGACGATGCTTTTGATTTTTGACGCTCTGGAAAGTGGGAAGATTAAACTGGAGGATGAGGTAACCACATCAGAATATGCGGCTTCTATGGGCGGATCACAGGTCTTCTTGGAACCGGGAGAGACGCAGACTGTTGATACGATGCTGAAATGTATCTCTGTGGCAAGCGCAAACGACGCCTGTGTGGCAATGTCTGAGTACATATCTGGAAGTGAAGAAGAATTTGTCCGGCAGATGAATGAGCGCGCAAAAGGATTGGGGATGGAAAATACTCATTTTGTAAACTGCAATGGTCTCGATACGGATGGGCACATGACAAGTGCACACGATATTGCATTAATGTCCAGGGAACTGATAACGAAATATCCGCAGATTCACGACTATTGTACGATATGGATGGAAAATATTACGCATACGACAAAGAAGGGCAGTAGTGAGTTTGGGCTGACAAATACAAACAAATTGATTCGCCAGTATGAGTATGCCACCGGATTAAAAACGGGCTCAACGGGGTTGGCAAAGTTTTGTGTTTCAGCAACCGCAAAGCAAAATGACATCGAATTAATTGCAGTGATTATGGCAGCGGAAGATTCAAAGACAAGATTTAAAGATGCGACCGCTTTGCTGAACTATGGATTTGGAAAATGTCAGATTTATAAAGATGAAGATTTACAGCCCTTGAGTGAAATTTCTGTAGAGGGTGGTGTTGCAGAATCTGTGCCATGTGAATATGACGGTACCTTCACATGGCTAGATACGACAGGAGCAGATTTATCCGGTATTACGAAAGAATATAGGATGGATACATCGGTGTGGGCACCGGTAAAAAAGGGGGAGAGGGTAGGAGTAGTATCTTATCGTTTGAATGGAGAGGAGATTGGTACGGTTGATATTTTAATCAGTGAAGATGTAGAAAAAGCAGGATTCCTTGATTATCTCAAAAAAATTGCCATATATTTTACTCTATAGAATACAATTGTTTGAATTATTAGAAAAATATCAGCGAAAGACAGATAAATATGTTAAAAAAGCAGAGTGCGATCTATAAAACAAAGAGCGCGCTCTGCTTTTTAAAGCAAAAATAAAAGAAAAAACAGAGTAAAAGGGTTCTTTACTTTGTATGGAAAAGATGGTAGGATATAGAAAGGCTTAATGTGAGAAGAGAAATTGTATACAATAATACAATCTGATAGGGATTGTGATGTGGGGAATCTGTATGGAGTGGTGGAAGAAAATTGCGGCAGCATGCGGGATGCTGTTGCTGTTTTTGGGAGAGAGCATACGGGAATGTCATAGGTTCCGAATGACTCGTTATTTTTTAAAAGTACCTGGAAAGTGTGAGCAAAACCAGGAATGCAAGATGATTTTTTTGAGCGATCTGCATAATAAAGTTTATGGCAAAGATAATGATATTTTGTTGGAGCGTATCAGAGAAGAAATGCCGGATTTGATTTTAATTGGCGGGGACATGCTGATTGGTAAAAGAGGAGTTTCGCCAAAAGTGGCATTGGAACTGATTTTACAACTTACGAAGATTGCTCCGGTTTATTATGCTTTTGGGAACCATGAACAGCGGATGAAATTGAAGAAAAGGAAATATGGAAATGTGATGTCCCATTACAAAATGCGGTTGGCGGAGGCGGGAGTTCATTTTTTGGAAAATGATTCGGCAAATGTCTCGCTTCATGGCATGGAAGTGCGGCTGACAGGGTTGGAACTTCCTCTGGATACCTATGAGAAATTCAAGCAGACTCCGGTTACCAGCACCCAGGTGGAGAGTCTGGTCGGTCCGGCAGACAGGACTAGTTATCAGGTGCTGTTGGCTCATAATCCGGTATATGTTCCTGCATATAAAAATTGGGGAGCAGATTTGGTGCTGTCCGGTCATTTGCATGGAGGCGTATTTCGGATTCCGTTCTGGCGCGGTGTGATTACACCGCAGGCAGCGCTTTTTCCGAAATATTCCGGAGAATTGACAATGACAGGCAAAACTGCAGTCGTAGTCAGTAAAGGATTGGGAACACATACAGTGAATCTTCGTCTGTTTAATCCGGCTGAGGTTGTGGTGGTTCATCTATAAAAGAAGCACACTCTGATAAGATTGTGTAAAGTATCATATGGAAAGGGAGAACATATATGGGAATACCTGTAAAACTAGAGGTGTTCGAGGGTCCGTTGGATTTGCTTCTGCATTTGATTGACAAAAATAAAATAGATATCTATGATATTCCGATTGTGGAGATTACGAATCAGTATATGGATTATATCCGGCAGATGCAAAGAGAAGACCTGAATGTGATGAGTGAATTCCTTGTGATGGCGGCAACACTTTTAGATATTAAGTGCCGGATGCTTCTTCCAAAAGAGGTCAATGAAGAGGGCGAAGAGGAAGATCCAAGACAGGAGCTGGTGGAGCAGCTTTTGCAGTATAAGATGTACAAGTATATTGCATATGAACTGAAAGACAGACAGAATGATGCGGAGATGATGCTGTTCAAAAAACCTACGATTCCGAAGGAGGTTCAGGAATATGAGGAGCCTGTGGATTTGGACATGCTTTTGTCCGGAGTGAGTCTTGCTAAATTGAATGCTGTGTTTTTGGATGTTATGAAGCGGCAGGATAATAAGATTGACCCGGTGCGGAGTAAATTCGGTAAAATAGAGAAGGAAGAGGTTCCTCTGCCTGTAAAGATGGTTTTTGTGGAAGAGTATGCGAAACAGCATCGAAAATTCAGTTTTCGTCAGCTTCTTACCGGACAAAAAGATACGATGCAGTTGGTTGTAACATTCCTTGCCATCTTGGAGCTGATGAAGACAGGAGTTATTCGGGCAGTGCAGGAGAATACATTTGGCGAAATTATGATTGAATCATCTCTATAAAAAATATAGCAGAATAGAGGGAGATTTGGAAAATTCTTTTATCCACATTGTTGTGGAAGGATTGAAAGACAGGTGGAATGATCGTGGGAGAGGGAAAGGAACAGTTGGAAGCAATGGAGATAAAAAAACTGCAGGGAGCCATTGAGGCCATTTTATTTACTATGGGTGAATCTGTGGATTTGGGCAGGATTGCAGCTGCGATTGAGCATGATGAGGAGACGACCAGAAAGATCATTCACAATATGATGGATTCGTATGACGCAGAGGATAGAGGCGTACGAATTTTGGAGCTAGAAGGCTCTTTTCAGATGTGCACGAAAAAGGAGCTTTATGAATATTTGATACGGGTGGCAAAGCAGCCAAAACGGTATGTATTGACGGATGTCATGTTGGAGACCCTTTCGATTGTTGCGTACAAGCAGCCGGTAACCAGATTGGAAATTGAGAAAATCCGCGGGGTGAAAACAGACCATGCGGTGAATAAGCTGATAGAATATGGATTGATAGAGGAGGTGGGGCGTTTAGATGCACCAGGCCGTCCTCTGCAGTTTGGGACCACAGAAGAGTTTTTTCGTAGATTTGATTTGCAGTCACTGGATGAATTGCCTACCATAGCTCCGGAACAGATTGAGCATTTTAAAGAAGAGGCAGAAGATGAAGCTCAGCTTCAGTTGGATATCTGATAGTGTGGTATCCGATTGAGATGAAAGCGTAAGTCCTATGCCGGCAAGGTTCTAAGGAAAGGAACTGGTACATACATATAAAATAAAAGCGTGTGCCGTGGAGCCTTGTGCAAAAATGAAGATGAATGAGAAATGTGGAAAACTGTGGAAAAAAGTGGATAACTTAAAAAGGCAGAATACCTGTACGAATGTGGATAACTTTCAGAAACTATTTAGAAAGTGGGGGTTGTGCCTGTTTTTTATTGTGGAAATCTGGGTGAATATGTTGTCGAATGTATACGCGGCAGCAGAGGAAGAAATTCGGGAACCAGATGGGTTATACGCCCAATCGGCTGTTTTGATGGATGCAGACAGTGGGCGTATTTTGTTTGCAAAAAACGGACAAGAGGAACGGGCGATGGCCAGTACTACGAAAATTATGACCTGTATCCTTGCGTTGGAAAATGGAAACCTGGATGATATGGTTACTGTTAGTGCACGTGCAGCCTCACAGCCAGAAGTGCATTTAGGTGTGCAGGAAGGAGAACAGTTTCGGTTACGGGACCTTCTTTATTCTCTGATGTTGGAATCACATAATGATGCGGCGGTTGCGATTGCGGAGCATATTGGGATGAGTGTAGAAGGCTTTGCAGATATGATGAATGAAAAGGCAAGACAGGCAGGCTGCACTCAAACTCACTTTGTGACTCCGAATGGTCTGGATGATTCGGATGAGGAAGGGACTCATCATACAACAGCAGAGGACCTGGCCCGGATTATGAAATATTGTATTATGGATTCGCCGCAGAAGAGAGCATTTCTGGAAATTACGCAGACAGAAAATTATTCATTTACAAATCTGCCGGGCAGCCGTAGTTTTTCCTGTTATAATCATAATGCTTTTTTGAAGATGATGGAAGGGGCGCTTTCTGGAAAAACAGGATTTACCGGTGAAGCAGGATATTGCTATGTAGGGGCGTTGAGAAGAGATGACAGGACTTTTGTTGTGAGTCTGTTGGCGTGTGGCTGGCCGAACAATAAAGGATACAAATGGTCAGACACCAAGAAACTGATGACATATGGGATTGATTATTTCCATTATCAAGATATCCTTCGGGAAGTGGACCCAGGGGATGTTCCTGTGTTGGACGGAATTCCGGATGGAAACCGTCTTCAAGGAAAATCTTCGGTACATACAGCAGTGGATTCAGGGATAGGAGCGCAGAAAAAATCAGAAGATGGGAAAGCAGAAGAGGGCGAGGAGTCAGCAAAAAGCGTTGGAAAGAAGATTTTGCTGCGGGATGATGCGTCTGTTTCTGTAGAAATAGAAAAAGAAGAAAGTCTTACCGCTCCTGTGGCAAAAGGAGAACCAGCAGGAGAAGTAGTCTACATGTTGGGAGATGAAGTGCTGTTTACTCAACAAATTGTCACGGATGAGTCGGTGGAGCGGCGGGATCTTCGATGGTGTGCAGAGAAAATTGGCAGCATCTTTTTCATGGATTATTAAAGTATCAGTCTCCGCTCTGTCAGGCTGTGAACTGTGACCTGTTAAAATATATCAAGGAAAATGATTAAAAACACCACTAGATTCTTTTGATTATATGTGCTAGTATAGATGAGGACAAAAAAGAACAATTTTATTGATGAAATATAAGGAGATGTCGCAATGAAGAACTATGAGAAATATGAACGGGCCTATTTTATGCCGCCTGTCGAATGCTATGATTGGGTAAAAAAGGATTACATTGACAAGCCGCCTGTCTGGTGCAGTGTGGATTTGCGTGATGGGAATCAGGCATTGATTGAGCCTATGAGTCTGGATGAAAAGGTGGAATTCTTTCAGTTGCTTGTGGATGTAGGCTTTAAAGAGATTGAGGTGGGATTTCCGGCAGCCTCTGAGACAGAGTATCAGTTTATGCGCACGTTGATTGAGAAAAACATGATTCCTGATGATGTGACTGTTCAGGTGTTGACCCAGGCGAGAGAGCATATTATCAAGCGTACGTTTGAGGCGGTGAAGGGGGCTCCTCACGCTGTTATACATGTATACAATTCCACTTCTGTGGCTCAGCGTGAACAGGTCTTTAGAAAAGACAAAGAGCAGGTGAAGCAGATTGCCATTGATGGAGCAAAGCTGTTGAAAGAGCTGGCGGAACAGACAGACGGTAATTTCACGTTCGAGTATAGTCCGGAGAGCTTTTCCGGAACAGAGATGGAGTATGCAATGGAAGTCTGCAATGCGGTATTAGATGTATGGCAGCCGACACCGGACAATAAGGCGATTATTAATCTTCCTGCAACGGTAGAAAATGCACTGCCTCATGTTTTTGCCAGCCAGGTAGAATATTTTCATAAATATATGAAGCACCGTGAAAATACAATCATCAGCCTTCATCCGCATAATGACCGTGGAACAGGTGTTGCAACTGCAGAACTCGGTATTTTAGCAGGTGCAGACAGGATTGAAGGGACACTGTTTGGAAACGGAGAACGGACCGGAAATGTGGATGTTCTTGTGTTGGCAATGAATATGTTTTCTCATGGTGTAGACCCAAAGCTTGACTTTTCAAATATGAGTGAGATCAGTGAAGTATATGAAAGGCTGACCAGGATGAGTGTTTCTCCACGACAGCCTTATGCGGGAGAATTGGTATTTACCGCATTTTCCGGTTCCCATCAGGATGCGATTGCAAAAGGTATGTCCTGGAGGGAAGAGGGCAGGACAGAAAAATGGTGTGTGCCATATCTGCCGATTGACCCAAAAGATGTGGGAAGAAGATACGATTCTGATGTGATTCGGATTAACAGCCAATCAGGAAAGGGCGGCGTGAATTACATATTAAAGCAGAATTTTGGAATCAGCCTGCCGCAGAAGATGCGCGAGGAAGTTGGCTATCTTGTAAAAGATGTCTCAGACAAAGCGCATCAAGAGCTGTCCCCGGATTGGGTATATCAAATTTTTGAGGATCATTATATCAATGCGAAGAGTCTTTTTACCATTGATGAATGCCATTTTGAGCAGAAGGACGGGATTGTAGCTAAGGCAACCATTGGACATGGCGGGAGACAACAGGAAATTACGGGCGTGGGAAACGGACGTTTGGATGCAGTCAGCAATGCAATCAAGCATTATTTTGATATCAGCTATGAACTGTCGGTCTATGAGGAACATTCTTTAACAAAAGGCTCTTCCTCAAAGGCTGTGGCATATGTCGGAATTATCTGCAATAATAAGAAATATTGGGGTGCCGGGATTGATCCGGATATTATCAAGGCTTCCATTGCTGCATTGGAAGTTGCGGTCAATAAGATTGAGGAGATTCGAAATAAGGAAGAGAGCAAGGATGCACGGCTGCTGCAGATTACGAACTATATATATGCAAATTATAAGACGGTGACACTGGATGAGCTTTCGGAGGAATTCTTCCTTTCAAAACCGTATCTTTCCAAATACATCAAAGAAAAATCAGGGGAGACATTCGGAGATATCCTGAAAAAAGTACGTATGAAGAAGGCACGTGCGATGTTGAAAAGCAGCAATGCTACAGTAGAAAGTATTGCAGAGTCTGTTGGGTATCAGAATGTGGAACATTTTAACCGGATATTTAAGAAGATGTATGATCTGACACCGGTACAGTTTCGGAATGGCAAATAAGCGATGAAGCAGAGAAGGTAGCTGATAGTCTTAACTACATATTATGATATCAAAAGGGCTGAGCCGGAGGAATTGATTTTATCCCTCCAGCTCAGCCCAAATCTCATATAACTCCTCTAACGTGGCGGTGTTTGTGTCTTTTTCTTTTACTAGTTCCTGACAACGGACAGAATTTGAATACACATCTTCATGAGTCATCAGTTCATCAATTTCTTGATTCCGTTCCTCAAGCAAGGTGATTTGTTGCTCAGTTTTCTTGAGTTCATTTTTTCGTTTTCGTTCTCGTGCCTGTGCCTCTTTTTGTTCCAACCAGCTTAGTTTGGATGCGGAGACATTTTCCATAGTTCCTTCTGCTTCCGCTTGTCCAGTCTGAAAATAGGTGCCCTTTTTGCCTGTAGAAACATTATTACTACCTGTGGGGGAGGAGTCTGCAGCATAGATGGCGGTCAGCTCCTCTTTTTTCTCAAGATAGTAGTCATAATTTCCGATATAGTTGATAAATGTCTGGTCAGTCAGCTCCAGAATACGGCTTGCAGTCTGATTAATAAAATAACGGTCATGAGACACATAAAGTATCGTTCCGGTATAATCATTCAATGCCTGCTCCAGAATTTCCTTTGATGTGATGTCCAAATGATTGGTCGGTTCGTCAAGAATCAGGAAATTTGCTTCGGAGAGCATCAGTTTTGCGAGGGAAACCCGTCCTTTCTCGCCGCCGCTTAAATCCCCGACCAATTTAAATACGTCATCTCCGGTAAACTGAAAGGCTGCCAGTGTATTTCGAACCGTGGTATGATTCAGTGTCGGGTAATCGTCAGAAATCTCATTAAAAATCGTTTTTTGGTCATGAAGTACATGATGTTCCTGATCATAATATCCAATATGTACCTTTGTGCCCAGTGTAAAAGAACCTGAGTCTGCGTCTGTCAAACCGTTCAATATTTTTAATAGGGTCGTCTTGCCTGTCCCATTACTGCCAATGACTGCGACATGCTCCCCACGTTTGATTTCAAATGTGGCATTGGAGAATAGTATTTGTTCGTCGAACTGCTTTGATAATTGTTCCACTGCAAGAACATCATTTCCACTGATACAGGAGGGCTCCAATGAAAAATGAATTTCCTGCACATCAGGCAGAGGTTTATCTACCACCTGCATTTTGTCCAGCATTTTTTCACGGCTTTCTGCGCGCTTGATTGATTTTTCGCGGTTAAAGGAACGCAGCTTTTCGATTACAGCCTCCTGATGGCGGATCTCACGCTGCTGATTCAGATATTCTTTCATCTGTGCATCACGAATCTGTTTCTTTTTATCAGCGTATGCCTTATAATTTCCGCTGTACATACGGATATTTCCATGCTCAATTTCAATGACTTTAGTTACTACCCGGTTTAGGAAGAACCGGTCATGCGAAACGATAAAAACAGCACCCGGATAATTAAGCAGATAGGTTTCCAACCAGGTGATGGAGTTCAAGTCTAAATGATTGGTCGGCTCATCTAATAGAAGAATATCCGGATTGGTCAGAAGTAGTTTTCCTAGAGATACACGAGTTTTTTGGCCGCCGGAGAGGGTATCGGCGTGTTTTACGAAATCCTCTTCCTGGAATCCCAGACCCTTTAAAACACCTATGATTTCACTTTCGTAGGCATAACCATTTTGTGCTTCAAACTCGGACATGAGCCTGTTATAAGTGTTGAGCCGAGATTCCAGGGCATCTCCGGAGAGTGACTTTAGTTCCTGCTCAATCGAGCGTATCGTCTGCTCTAATTGAATCAAATCCGATTTTGCCGTTTTCAGCTCTTCGTAGATTGTGTTGCCGCCCGACAGGTTTTGCTGCTGCGCAAGATATCCGATCGTTTTTCCTTTCGTTAAAATGATATTTCCGCTGTCTGTGGATTCCTCGCCCATGATCATTTTCAGAATCGTGGACTTCCCGGCTCCGTTGACACCGACAAAGGCCGCTTTCTCACGGTCTTCAATATGAAAAGAACCATCCTTTACGATGACTCTCTCTCCAAAAGATTTATTCAAATTATGACATGCAAGTATCATAAAAACCTCCTATATAAATCGATAATGAATCTGTCTTCTGCTTGTTTTCTGCAATTTGGAAAGCAGTAACAATTATACTACACTCCGGCAGAGTCAGCAAGGACAGTCTGCAAAAGTTACAAAAAATTTGACTTTACACATACAATTTTATATAATAAATTACAGATATGATTTGGAGGTTGAACTTAAATTGGAAGAGAAAGAAATATCAAAAGCGGTGATCGGAAGGCTTCCACGATATTATCGGTATCTGGGAGAGCTGATAGATGCGGGCGTTGAACGAATTTCTTCAAATGACTTGAGTCAGAAGATGCGCGTGACTGCTTCACAGATTCGGCAGGATTTGAATAATTTTGGTGGTTTTGGCCAGCAGGGATACGGATACAATGTAAAATATCTTCGGACAGAGATTGGAAAGATTCTGGGATTGAACCAGAAACATAGTATTATTATTATCGGGGCAGGAAGCCTCGGTCATGCACTGGCGAATTATTCGTCATTTGAAAAACATGGGTTTGTGGTAAAAGGTCTGTTCGACGTTGACCCGAAGCTGCAGGGCATGACAGTGCGTGACATCCCGATTTGTATGATGGATGAATTGGAGGTGTTTCTCCGGGAGAATGAGATAGAGATTGCAGCATTGACAATCCCGAAATCACAGGCATTAGAGGTCGCTGACAGACTGGTGAAATGCGGCATCAAGGCAATCTGGAATTTTACACATACCGATTTGAATCTGCCGGAGGATGTGATTGTAGAGAGTGTTCATCTTTCTGACAGCCTGATGAAGCTGTCCTATAATATCACAAGCTATAAAGAAGAGCATGGGAAATAAGAGGTAAAGGATTATGCGTGATCTACCGGAAGGTAAATGGATGCAAAAGGCGGATGCATATACGATTCAGGAAATTGGGATTCCATCGGTGGTTTTGATGGAACATGCGGCTTGGAAGACTGTAGAGGTGATGGAGCAGGAGAGGATTGATTGTTCCTTTGCACTGGTTGTCTGTGGTTCGGGAAATAATGGCGGAGACGGATTTGCCATCGCCAGGCTCCTGGCTTGGAAAGGAAAGCGGGTGCAGGTTGTTTTCGGCGGAAAGGAATCTTCCCTCAGTCCGGAGTGCCGTATACAGAAGCAGATTGTAGAGAATTTGGGGATTCCTGTGCATCATGATATTTCAGATGCACCATATACGGTTGTCGTAGATGCAGTGTTTGGTGTCGGATTGAGCCGTGAGATTGGCGGTTCCTATGCAGGTTTATTGGAAAAGATGAATGCATTGCGGTGTGTAAAAGTGGCGGTTGACATTCCATCCGGGATTTGTTCGGCCACAGGAAAAGTACTGGGATGTGCCTTTTATGCGGATTTTACCGTAGCATTTCAGTGTGAAAAGCTTGGAACTGTGCTTTCACCAGGAAGAGAATACGCCGGAAAGGTTAGGGCAGTGGACATCGGAATTGACACTGCCTTTTATCGAGAGAATAAGGACATCTGTTTTACATTGGAGAAAAAAGATCTGCCCCTTCTTCTGCCTGTACGGAAAGAAAATTCCCATAAGGGCACGTATGGAAAAGTACTCATGATTACCGGAAGCCAGGGGATGGCTGGTGCGGCGTATCTGAGCGCTAAGGCGGCATACTTATGTGGTGCAGGGCTAGTACAGATATATACGGAGAAATCCAATCGAGCAATTTTACAGCAGCTTTTGCCGGAGGCGATTATTTCTGTATATGAGCAATATGAGCCGGAACATTTAGAAACATTGCTGAAATGGGCAGATGTGGTCTGCATTGGATGCGGACTGGGGAAAACGCAGATTTCCGAAAAGCTGTTGGAGGAGACTCTTCGGAAGGTACAGGTTCCCTGTGTCGTGGATGCGGATGGATTGAATCTGTTGGCAGACCATCTGGAATTGCTGGAGGAAACGAGGAGTTCTGTTATTTTGACTCCTCATATGCGGGAAATGACCCGGCTGTTGGGGTGCAGTATGGAGGAGCTGCAGGAGAAGCGTTTTGAAAAGCTTACGGAATTCACGGATAAGTATCCAATCGTATGTGCGCTAAAGGATGCGCGCACGATTGTAGCTCAGAGAGGAAGAAAAAAGTTTGTGAATACAGCAGGCAATCATGCCATGGCAAAGGCTGGTTCAGGTGATGTGTTAGCAGGAGTAATTACCGGATTGCTATCTGGTCATTTGGAGCCATATAACAGCGCAATATTGGGGGTCTATCTACATGCCTGCGGTGGAGATAAGGCTCGTCAGAAGCTGGGCGGCTATAGTGTATTGGCAGAGGATTTGATGGAAGGAATCCGGGATTGCTTAAAGGAAGCAAGAGAATAGAATGCAGCTAATGGAGGAAATGTGAAAGTGGAACACCATAACCGGGTATATGCAAAAATAGATTTAGATGCCATTGCATATAATATGGAACAGATGAAGCAGCGGATAGGTGATGAAGCACGGATGATTGCTGTCATAAAAACAGATGGCTATGGGCATGGTGCGGTTCCGATTGCAGAATTATTTGAGGACACAGAGTATGTATGGGGCTATGCGGTGGCCGCTTTAGAAGAAGCTGTCCAGCTTCGAGAAGCAGGGATAAAGAAGCCGATATTGGTATTGGGATGTATTTTTCCGGATCAGTATGAAGAAATGATTTCTTATGAGATTCGTGCCGCTGTCTATACGAAGGAAATGGCAGTGGATATGGCCAAGGCAGCAGAAAAGGAGAACAAGACAGCATACTTCCATATAAAAATAGATACCGGCATGGGCCGAATCGGTTTTCCGGTTTCCAATGACAGTGCAGATGAGATTGCAGAGATTGGAAAACTTTCAGGTGTAAAAATAGAAGGGATGTTTACACACTTTGCAAAGGCGGATGAGACGGATAAATCTTTTACTTGGGAACAGCATGAACAGTTTATGCGGATGCAGGAGAATTTACAAGGACGAGGAGTGGAGATTCCATATCTAAGCTGTGATAACAGTGCGGGAATCATTGATTTCCCGGAGCTGAAGCATCAGCTTGTACGTGCAGGCATTGCGCTGTATGGCTTGTATCCGTCTGAGGAGGTAGAACAGAGCGCAGTGCATTTACGGCCGGCACTGGAATTAGTCAGCCACATCTCCTATGTAAAAGATGTGGAGCCAGGTACATCAATTAGTTATGGAGGAACATTTACGGCTCCAAAGAAAATGAGGGTGGCTACGATTCCGGTGGGGTATGGAGACGGATATCCCAGGTCCCTTTCCAACAAAGGAGAAGTCCTGATTCATGGGAAACGGGCCAGAATACTTGGCCGGGTCTGTATGGACCAGTTCATGGTAGATGTGACAGACATTCCGGATGTGAAATTCATGGACCGGGTGACATTGATAGGCTGTGACAGGGAAGAGAGAATCTCTGTCGAGGAACTCAGTGCTTTGAGCGGTCGTTTCCACTATGAATTCGTGTGCTGTCTGGGAAAACGAATTCCCAGAGTTTATATCCGATGAACTTTGTATATTTCCGAAAAAAGCGGGAATACTGTAAGTACCATTCGATGTCAAAACAGAGAAATGGAAAAGAGGTAAAATCGGAGAGTGAGAAATTTTGACGATCAAACGTGGAGATATTTATTATGCGGATTTAAGCCCGGTCGTAGGTTCAGAACAGGGAGGCATTCGTCCTGTCCTGATCATCCAGAACGATGTGGGCAACCGGCACAGTCCGACAGTAATCTGTGCTGCGGTTACATCACGGATGAATAAGGCAAAGCTGCCAACACACATTGAGATTAGTGCACAGAAGTACCATATCATAAAAAATTCAGTGATTCTGTTGGAGCAGATTCGCACCATTGATAAACAACGCCTGCGTGAATTTGTCTGTCACGTGGACAGCAGGATGATGGGGAAAGTCAATGAAGCAATTCGGATCAGCTTAGAGCTGAATACATAAACCGAAATGCTTTACAGATAGAAAAAAGAGTGGTAAACTAAAGGACGACTATGCATTAGGAGAAAGAGGAGAAGGAAAAGATGTCAGGACATTCAAAATTTGCAAATATTAAGCATAAAAAGGAAAAAAATGATGCTGCAAAGGGAAAGATTTTCACAAAGATCGGACGTGAGCTTGCGGTTGCGGTAAAGGAAGGCGGCGGTCCGGATCCGGCTAATAACAGCAGACTGCGTGATGTCATTGCCAAGGCGAAATCTAATAATATGCCCAATGACACTATAGACCGGAATATCAAAAAGGCGGCAGGAGAAGGTTCTGCGGATAATTATGAGCATATTACATATGAAGGGTATGGTCCAAATGGTACGGCAATCATTGTAAAGACATTGACAGATAACAAGAACCGTACAGCATCCAATGTGAGGAATGCATTCACAAAAGGAAGCGGTAATGTAGGGACACCTGGCTGTGTGTCATTTATGTTTGATGAAAAAGGACAGATTTTCGTAGCACGGGAAGACTGTGAGATGGATGCGGATGAGCTGATGATGCTGGCATTGGATGCAGGAGCCGAAGATTTTTCCGAGGATGAGGAAAGTTTTGAAATTTTGACAGCTCCCGCAGATTTCAGTGAGGTCCGTTTAAAATTGGAAGAAGCCGGCATTCCTATGGCAGAGGCAGAGGTTACAATGATTCCACAGACCTATGTGGAACTGACCAGTGAGGAGGACATTAAGAATATCCAGAAGACGTTGGACCTTTTGGAAGAAGATGATGATGTCCAGGACGTATATCACAACTGGAATGAAGAATAATAATGAAGAACATATAGAATGAGGAAAAAGACATGAGCGATTTTAGGATAGAGACAAAATGTATTCAGTCAGGATATGAGCCGGGAAACGGAGAGCCACGTGTGCTGCCGATTTATCAGAGCACTACATATCGGTATACAAGCAGTGAACAGATGGGAAGACTGTTTGATTTAGAAGAATCTGGATATTTTTATACCAGACTGCAGAATCCGACCAATGATGCTGTGGCTGCAAAAATCTGCGATTTGGAAGGCGGAGAGGCGGCGATGCTGACGTCTTCAGGCCAGGCTGCAAGCTTTTATTCTGTTATGAATATTGCCGGAGCAGGAGATCATATCGTTTGTTCCTCTGCGCTTTATGGCGGTACATATAATTTGTATGCACATACACTTAAGAAAATGGGAGTGGACGCAACGTTTGTGGATCCGGACTGTACATCGGAGGAATTGGATGCTGCTTTTCAGGAGAACACCAAGGCTGTTTTTGGTGAGACAATTGCCAACCCCGCCTTGGCAGTGTTGGATTTTGAGAAATTTGCAAAAGCCGCGCATGCACATGGGGTTCCATTTATCGTGGATAATACATTTGCGACACCGATGAACTGCCGTCCATTCGAGTGGGGGGCTGATATTGTAATCCATTCTACCACAAAATACATGGATGGTCATGCCACTTGTGTGGGCGGTGCCATTGTAGACAGTGGAAATTTTGACTGGGAAGCATATGGAGAGAAGTTTCCGGGACTGACAACTCCGGATGAAACATATCACGGAATCGTTTATACACAGAAATTTGGGAAAAAAGCCTATATTACAAAAGCAACCGCACAGTTGATGCGGGATTTGGGCTCGATTCAATCCCCGCAGAATGCATTTTTGTTGAATTTAGGTCTGGAGACATTGCATCTTCGGATGGAGCGCCACTGTGAAAATGCACTTGCGGCTGCAAAATATTTAAAGAACCACGAGAAAGTGGCATGGGTGTCTTACCCGTCTCTTCCGGGAGATAAGTACTATGAGCGGGCACAGAAATACCTGCCGAACGGAAGCTGCGGAGTTCTTACTTTCGGATTAAAGGGTGGACGGTCAGCCGCTGTGGAAATGATGGATAAGTTGAAAATGATTGCGATAGTGACACATGTAGCAGATGCGCGCAGCTGCGTACTGCACCCTGCAAGCCATACGCATCGTCAGATGAATGAAAAGGAGCTTTTAGAGGCAGGAGTTCAGCCGGATTTGATTCGTTTTAGTGTTGGAATTGAGAATATTGATGATATTATCGCGGATTTAGAGCAGGCATTGCTTTAACTGGAATGGTATGGATGTATACAATTTATGTCCATACCATTTTTCTTTCTTCCTCTTTTACCGGCATTTGGTGGTGTGGTTCTATATATAGGAAGAAAATGGTTGCGTTTGATTTTGTGAAAATGGATTAAGAAACAAAAAAGTTCCGTATATTCCCTTCTTTTTTTCGCATACTATTGTTTAGAAAAAACAGGAGGGTTGTGAGAACATGGAACAGAGAAAGGATACGGAACAATCGCCGGAAAAGAAGGAAGAAAAACGGGAGGAAATAAAAGAAACCGGAACCATGGAGTTGAATCGGAATCCGGGACGGCACCGGATACAGCTTATGACAATTATAGGAGAGATTGAAGGTCATGAGGCGGTATCTGGCAACACGAAAGCCACAAAATATGAACATTTGCTTCCTAGACTTGCAGAGGCGGAGGACAGTGAGGATGTGGAGGGGGTATTGATTCTTCTGAATACACTTGGAGGAGATGTGGAAGCCGGACTAGCGATTGCGGAAATGATTGCATCTTTGAGCAAGCCTACGGTTTCTCTTGTATTGGGTGGAAGCCATTCGATTGGAGGACCGCTGGCGGTGTCAGCAGACTATTCCTTTATTGTACCAAGCGGCACCATGATCGTGCATCCAGTGCGCTCCAGCGGTATGTTTATCGGAGTATACCAGAGTTATCGGAATATGGAACGGACACAGGACCGGATTACGAATTTTATTGCAGAGCATTCGAGAATCAGCCAGAAAAGGCTAGAGGAATTAATGCTGGACCCTACACAGCTTGTCAAAGATGTAGGGACCATGTTAGAAGGAGAAGATGCTGTCAGGGAAGGGCTGATTGATGAAGTGGGAGGCATCAGTCAAGCTATGCAAAAGCTTCATGAGATGATAGAGGAACGCCGGGAAATGGGAGACTGTGAAATCTGACACAGTTTCCCGCCCATTTTGGGATGAAAAACAAAATAAAATTTTTTAATGACAGTTTTTTGAAAAAATGCTATACTATTTTCTACTACGTTTAAATGCCAAGGGGGAAGTATAATGGCTGCAAAGTCAACCAGAAAGAAAAGAAATACAAAAGAGGAGGCAAAAAAGACGCAGGAAAGCCCGGCGCTGCAGCAGGAGATTATCATCCTGTGCGTGTTGGCGGCAAGCATCTTGATGCTGATCAGTAATTTTGGGCTTGGCGGGCTTGCAGGTGAAGTCTGCTCGGCCGTGCTGTTCGGGATTTTTGGGTGGATGGCGTATCTGATTCCGATTTTGGTTTTTGGGGCAGCTGCCTTTTTGATTTCAAACAGAGGCAATACCCACGCCTACATAAAAATAGCGGCATTGCTAGGCCTGCTCATCGTGGTCTGCGCGTTACTGGAGCTGGCAATGAATCCATATACACCGGGAACAGGACTTTTGACCTATTATAAACAGGCAAGTATCCACAAGAATGCCGGAGGGTTCTTAGGAGGATGTCTGGTCACATTATTATGTCCCACAATAGGAGTAGTCGGAAGCTATGTAGTGCTGATTGTGTTAGGGATCATCTGTATGATTCTGATTACGGAAAAATCGCTCTTAAAGCCATTGGGAAAAGGGAGCAGAAGGGTATATGAAGGGGCAAAGCAGCGTCACGAAACCTCCGTTATCCGCAGACAGGAACGGGGACAGCAGATGGAGCCAAGGGCAGCCCGCAGGTCATCCAAATCAAAGGGAGTCCAGGGACGGAAAGTATCAGGAGTTTCCTTTGCAACCACGTTGACAGAAGGGCCGAAGTCACCTGAGATACAGGAATTAACAGCAGAGCCGTTATCTCAGGAACAATCTGAGATGGCAGAGGACCTGCCGGGAGCGGTGCACACGGTAGACGAGGCATTCGTAGACAGTCCGGTGCAGTCACCGTTTGAGGAACTGGTCATCA
Organism: uncultured Lachnospiraceae bacterium; assembly: GCA_947564305.1. The sequence continues at coordinate 39,281 of CANOBT010000026.1, forward strand.
ATCGGGCGGAGCCAGCTTTGGAGGAGCAGAAAGAACCTGTTCAGGAAGAAGGACTCCAGGAGGAAATTGAGTTTAAAGAGGTGCAGACACCAGAGAAGGCTGCGGAACCTAAGAAGAAAGAAGAGACTATACAAGAAACTCAGAGCAAGCAGAAAAAAACAGCGAAGAATACGGCACAGGAGCTGGAGGCAGAAACGGCTGCAGTGGAGGAGAGTATTCAGGCACAGGAGGCGGTGCCGCAGAAAAAGGTATATTCTGTACCACCGCTGGAGTTCTTGAAAAAAGGGAAGAAATCAGGAGGTGATTCTGATGAACAGCTTCGTGCCACAGCACGGAAATTGGAGCAGACTTTACAGAATTTTGGTGTAAAGGTACATGTAACCAATGCAAGCTGTGGACCCTCTGTCACCCGATATGAATTACAGCCGGAGCAAGGTGTGAAGGTCAGCAAGATTGTCGGCTTATCCGATGATATCAAGCTGAATCTGGCGGTGACAGATTTACGAATCGAAGCGCCCATCCCTGGTAAAGCTGCTGTGGGAATTGAAGTGCCGAACAGTGAGAATACGGCGGTGATGCTGCGTGATTTATTAGAATCCAAAGAATTTCAACAGAGTAAGTCAAAGATTACGGTTGCAGTGGGGAAAGATATTGCTGGACAGACTATTGTGGCTGATATCGCCAAGATGCCTCATATCCTCGTAGCAGGTTCCACAGGCTCCGGAAAGTCTGTGTGTATCAATACGATGATCATGAGTATCATTTATAAGGCGGACCCGGAAGATGTGAAGCTCATTATGGTAGATCCCAAGGTGGTAGAACTGAGTGTCTACAATGGGATTCCGCATCTGTTGATTCCGGTTGTTACAGACCCGAAAAAGGCGGCAGGTGCATTGAATTGGGCTGTGGCGGAAATGATGAAGCGGTATGATCTGTTTGCCAAATATAATGTGAGGGATTTAAAAGGATTCAATGAAAAAGCAGAACAGATGGCGGATACGGACGAGTCGTTGAAAAAGATGCCTCAGATTGTGATTATTGTAGATGAGTTGGCAGATTTGATGATGGTAGCTCCTAAAGATGTAGAAGGGGCAATCTGTCGTCTGGCGCAGCTTGCAAGAGCTGCCGGGCTGCATTTGATTCTGGCGACTCAGAGGCCCTCTGTCAATGTCATTACCGGGCTGATTAAGGCCAATATGCCGTCCAGAATTGCATTTGCCGTATCATCGGGTGTAGACTCCCGAACGATTATTGATATGTCTGGTGCGGAAAAGCTTCTTGGAAAAGGGGATATGCTGTTTTATCCGACAGGAGTTCCGAAGCCAATGCGAGTACAAGGTTCCTTCGTGTCAGATAAAGAAGTGCAGAAGGTCGTAGAGTATCTGATAGAAAATAACGGAGATGCGAATTACAGTAATGAGTTGGAAGAACATATGAATGCAGACGTTGGCGGCGAAGGAATCCCCATCTCAGGAGCAGAAGCAGAGAATGGCAACAACAGGGATCAATATTTTGTGGATGCAGGGCATCTGATTATTGATAAGGAGAAAGCTTCTATCGGTATGCTTCAAAGGATGTTTAAGATAGGGTTTAACCGTGCCGCTCGGGTTATGGATCAGCTTGCAGAGGCAGGGGTAGTGGGACCGGAAGAAGGGACAAAGCCACGGAAAGTTTTAATGACGGCAGAAGAATTTGAAGCATATTTACAGGAAAATGGATGATATAGTGAAACTCAAGATTGATTATAAATATCAGGGAGGTATTACAGATGAAGACAGATATTCAGATTGCACAGGAAGCACAGATGCAGCCAATTACAGAGATTGCAAAAAAGGCAGGGATACCAGAAGAAGACCTGGAGCTTTATGGAAAGTATAAAGCAAAGCTCTCCGATGATTATTGGGAGAAGATTAAGGAGAACAAGGATGGGAAGCTGGTCCTGGTAACGGCAATCAATCCGACTCCGGCTGGGGAGGGAAAGACAACGACTACTGTTGGACTCGGACAGGCTATGGCAAAATTAGGCAAAAAATCCATTATTGCATTGCGTGAACCGTCGCTCGGTCCTTGTTTTGGAATCAAGGGCGGTGCAGCAGGAGGTGGTTATGCGCAGGTTGTGCCAATGGAGGATTTGAATCTGCATTTCACCGGAGATTTTCATGCGATTACATCTGCCAATAACCTTCTAGCTGCCATGTTAGATAACCATATTCAGCAGGGAAATGCGCTGCAGATCGATTCCAGACAGGTAGTCTGGAAGCGGTGTCTGGATATGAATGACAGGGTGCTTCGCAATATTGTAGTTGGTTTAGGGAATAAGATGGATGGAATGGTGAGAGAGGACCATTTTGTCATTACAGTTGCTTCAGAAATCATGGCAATCCTCTGCCTGGCAGATGATCTGAAAGACTTAAAAGCAAGATTGGGACGCATTATTGTAGCATACAATTTTGCCGGTGATCCGGTTACAGCAGAAGATTTACACGCGACAGGTGCAATGGCAGCTTTGTTAAAGGATGCGATTAAACCGAATCTCATCCAGACATTAGAACATACTCCCGCGTTAGTGCATGGTGGACCATTTGCCAACATTGCACATGGATGTAACAGCGTGCGTGCCACGAAGATGGCACTGAAAATGAGTGATATCACGATTACAGAGGCAGGATTCGGAGCAGATTTGGGCGCCGAGAAATTCTTGGATATCAAGTGCCGAAAGGCAGGACTGAAACCAGATGCAGTCGTTTTAGTTGCAACAGTACGGGCTTTAAAATATAATGGCGGGGTTGCGAAGGCCGATTTAGGTAAGGAAAATCTGGACGCTTTAAAGAAAGGAATTGTGAATCTGGAGAAACATATTGAAAATATACAGAAATATGGAGTGCCTGTGGTTGTCACTTTAAATGCTTTTGTTACGGACACGGAGGCAGAAAATCAGTTTATCCGTCAGTTCTGTGAAGAAAAAGGCTGTGAATTTGCACTCTCTGAGGTTTGGGAAAAAGGAGGAGAAGGTGGAATTGCCTTGGCGGAAAAGGTATTAGAGACCTTAGAAAACAAAGAAAGTCACTTTCATCCTCTGTATGAAGATAGTCTGTCGTTGAAAGAGAAAATTGAGACTGTTTCACGGGAGATTTATGGTGCAGGGAATGTCATTTATGAGCCGGCTGCCGAAAAACAGCTCGCTAAGATTGAATCATTAGGATTTAAGGATTTTCCGGTATGTATGGCTAAAAATCAGTATTCTCTTTCGGATGATGCTAAGAAACTGGGACGCCCGGAAAACTTTGATATTCATATCCGGGAGGCTTATGTCAGCGCAGGAGCAGGCTTTGTAGTCGCATTGACCGGAGCAATTATGACGATGCCAGGGCTGCCTAAGACGCCTGCTGCAGACAATATTGATGTATCTGATGATGGAAAGATTACCGGTCTGTTTTAAAAGGAGAAATTTATGGCACAGTTGATTGATGGAAAACAGATTTCCAAGGAGATAAAAGATGAGTTGAAGGCAGAAGTAGAGGTTCTGAAAAGCAAAGGAATACAGATCTGTCTTGCTGTGGTACAGGTAGGACAAGACCCGGCATCCTGTGTGTATGTGAACAATAAAAAGAAAGCTTGTGCTTATATTGGGATTGAATCCGAGTCCTATGAGCTGCCGCAAGAGGTTACGGAGGAAGAACTGCTTAACCTGGTGGACAAGTTGAATCATTCGGAGCATGTGAATGGAATATTGGTACAACTTCCTCTTCCGGTCCATATAGACGAGGACAAAGTGATTCGGGCGATTTCTCCTGATAAGGATGTGGATGGATTTCATCCGGTAAGCGTGGGAAGACTCTGGATAGGGGAGCCAGGTTTTCTTTCCTGTACACCGGCGGGAATTATCCAGCTTTTGAAACGTTCCGGCATTTCCATTGACGGGAAGGAATGTGTGGTTGTTGGGAGGAGTAATATTGTAGGTAAGCCGATGGCTGCATTGCTTCTTCGAGAACATGGGACAGTTACGGTTGCCCATTCTCACACAAAAAATCTTCGGGAAATCACAAAACGGGCGGATATTTTGATCGTGGCTATCGGTAAGCGGCAGTTTATTGATGCCGGATATGTAAAAGAGGGAGCGGTTGTGATTGACGTGGGGATGCACCGAGATGACAACAATAAGTTATGCGGCGATATTGTATTTGATGAGATTTTTGAGAAGGCATCTGCGGTGACTCCGGTTCCTGGAGGAGTGGGACCGATGACCATAGCCATGCTGATGAATAATTGTGTGGAGGCAGTGCGGAAACGATAGCGTAAAAAGTATCGTATGAAAGAAGATACAGACAGTCACTTGCGCTATAAGTGGCTATAATAAGGGGGAGCACGAGATGAGATGTACAAATTGTGGTGCTGAGATTCCGGAGGGACAGTGGATTTGTCCGAATTGTTTTACAAAAGTGCAGATTGTCCCAGACTACAATCCTCTGGATGATGTTCTTGCGCGTGAAGTAAAGGGCTCTGTGGAGTATGCCACCCGGCCTATTGACTCCCAGGATGTGAGACGATACCGCAGCTGGGGAACACGTGAAAGTGATTATGCCACCCGTGTGTTGAACCAAGGGGAGCGTGGGAGTTCAACACGGGTATTGAGCCAGGGAGAAATGAACAGGATTCGTTCACAATATACCCGAACTCCATCAGCAAATCGTTATGTTCGTCGAGAAGCAGAAAAATTCCGTCAGGAAAACGGATATATCAGCCCGGATCAGGAGCCAATTCGACAGGATGTGGAATATATCCGCTCGGATAGTGGTTACACACATCGAAGTCAGGGGAGTGGGTATGTACATCAGGATTCTGGAAGCCTTCGGCGAACAGCAGGGTATACTACTGGCCAGGAAGCCGGAGGTTCCCGTCGAGCAGCAGGATATGCAAGCCAGGAAGCTGGAGGTTCTCGTCGAGCAGCGGGGTATGTAGGCCAGGAATCTGGAAGTTCTCGAAAGAATACAGAGTATGTTTTTCCAAGTGAAGAAGAGATGAGACGCAGAACCGGCGGAGGACGAAGGAATACAGGGAATGCTCAAAGAACAACCGGAAGTATTCGCCAGAATCCCAATAACCGCAGGGCAGACGCATGGGATAGGCAGAATCCGCAGGATAGGCGCCAACAACAGACCATGAGAAAGAAAAGAGCGGCAAAAAAGAAGATGCAGAAGTTGACAAGTGTCTTTTGTATTATTGTGGTAATAGGTGTTGTTCTGGGATTTCTTTTTTACCAGAGTTCCTACGCAGGTGCTGTTGGGAAGGGCAATCGCGCCTTGCAGTCCGGAGAATACAGCTCAGCGGAAAGATATTTTAACCGTGCTCTTGAAAAAGATGTGAAAAAAGCAGGTGCATATACGGGATTATCGAAGGTCTATATCCAACAGAAAAATTTGGAGAAGGCGGAGGAGGTCTTTATCACTGCGATTGATTCACAGCCGGAAAATGCAGACCTTTATGCTGCTGCAATTCAATTTTATGTGGACACAGAGCAGTTGGAAAAGATCTCTCCATTGTTGGACGGATGTGATAGTTCCGTTCTTTCTAAGGTGGAGGAGTATGTGTCTGAAACACCATCCTTTAGTCTGGACGAGGGGAATTATCCTGAGGTACAGGAGATTACCCTTATATCAGATGGGGAAATCCGCTATACGGATGATGGTAGTACCCCCACTTCCTCTAGCAAATTGTATAAGGAACCTATACTTGTAGACGTAGGAAAAACAGTTGTAAAAGCAGTCAGTATCAATAAAAAAGGAATTCCAAGCCTTGTAGCAACCAGGACCTATACGGTAGAATTGCCGATTGCAGATGCGCCTGCAGTTACACCTTCTACCGGAAAGTATCGTGAACCGACTCAGATTACTATTCAAGTACCGGAAGGATACACGGCCTATTACACCACAGATGGGAGTACACCGTCCGCCGCATCGACGTTATATGCCGGTCCTTTGGATATGCCGGAAGGCTCTATGATTTTTTCGGCGGTGCTGATCAGCGAATCAGGAAAAATGACTTCCGTGACAAAAAGGAATTATGTATTGCAGTATGAATAAAAAATTTTAGATGTGTGCATTGCGCGTAATAGGAAAATGGCTGTCAGCGCAGTTGCACTCTGCAGTAAGTGTGCGTTAAGACGCACACTTTTTAATATTTTTTTGATATTTGCTTGTGTCAAAAGTTTAACAGTGATATAATATAGATGTTAAAAAAATGACATACATAAGGAGATGTACAACATGAGCAGATTTACATTACCAAGGGACATTTACCACGGAAAAGGATGTTTGGAGGAACTGAAGAACCTGAAAGGGAAAAAAGCCATTCTTGTTGTTGGTGGCGGCTCCATGAAGCGCCAGGGCTTTTTGGACAAGGCAGTAGGCTACCTGAAAGAAGCAGGGATGGAAGTAGAATTATTTGAAGGCGTTGAGCCGGACCCATCTGTTGAGACAGTGAAAAAGGGAGCCGAAGCAATGCGTGCATTCGAGCCAGACTGGATTGTATCCATGGGTGGTGGTTCTCCAATTGATGCTGCAAAGGCAATGTGGGCATTCTATGAATATCCGGATGTGACATTTGAAGACCTTTGCATTCCATTTAATTTCCCGGAACTGAGACAGAAAGCAAAATTCTGTGCAATTCCATCTACATCCGGAACAGCTACGGAAGTGACTGCATTTTCTGTAATCACAGACTATAGCACAGGTGTGAAGTATCCTCTGGCTGATTTTAATATCACACCAGATGTAGCAATCGTTGATCCGGACTTAGTATCCGGACTTCCGGTAAAGCAGGTTGCATATACAGGAATGGATGCCCTGACACATGCGATTGAGGCATATGTTTCTACTCTGAATGGTCCGTTTACCGATCCTTTGGCATTGCAGGCGATTGAGATGGTTTTGGATTACCTTCCGGCTTCTTACCACTGCAATATGGATGCAAGAGAGCAGATGCATTATGCACAGTGTCTTGCAGGAATGGCATTTTCTAATGCGCTTCTTGGAATCGTACATTCCATGGCACATAAGACAGGGGCTGCATTCTCAACAGGGCATATTCCGCATGGATGTGCAAACGCAATCTATCTTCCTTATGTTATTAAATACAATGCAAAAGAAGCTGCTGCTGCAAGCCGTTATGCTGAGATTGCACGCAGAATGGGACTTCCAGGTACATCAGAGAAAGCATTGATCAACAGCCTGTGTGAAAAGATTGATGCATTCAATGTAGAACTGAATATTCCGAAGACGTTGAAGGACTTTGGAATCAATGAGGATGAATTCAAGGAAAAAGTTGCAAAAATAGCAGAACTGGCAGTAGGCGATGCATGTACAGGCTCTAACCCGCGTGCAATCGATCCGGCAGCGATGGAAAAATTACTGACATGTACATACTATGGGACAGAGGTTGACTTCTAATCCTTTGATATGCAGAAACGTTTAAGGGGCAGGCACTTTACCAGTGTCTGCCTCTGTTGTCGATGAAACGGAATTGGTTTTGGAATAATTTGTTTGAAATGTATGAATTTTTTATCAATTATGTAGAAAAGAATACTTGTCAACAGGTTGGTTATGTCGTATGATATGTTATGGCAGAACGAAAGTACTTCTCAGGCAATACGCAGATGCCGTCGAGGCGTAGTGATACATAGTCTGAGAATTATTTACAAGGAGGAAGAACATGTATAAAATTTTAAAGGCAGAAAAACTGGCTGATAAAATTATACTGATGGATGTGCTTGCGCCGCGTGTCGCTAAGCATTGTCAGCCAGGACAGTTTGTGATTGTGAAGATGGACGACAAAGGGGAGAGAATTCCACTTACAATCTGTGATTATGACCGTGAAGCAGGAACGATTACAATCGTATTTCAGGAGGTCGGCGCTTCCACTACGAAAATGGCTGATCTGAAAGAGGGAGACAGCTTCCGTGATTTTGTAGGGCCGCTTGGATGTGCATCCGAATTTGTAAATGAGGACATGGAAGAGCTGAAGAAGAAAAAAATGCTTTTTGTGGCAGGCGGAGTAGGGGCTGCGCCCGTTTATCCCCAGGTAAAATGGCTGCATGAGCATGGTATTGATGCAGATGTAATCCTTGGTGCAAAAACAAAGGATATGGTCATCCTGGAAAAAGAACTGGAAGCAGTTGCAGGAAACCTTTACGTGACTACGGATGATGGTTCTTATGGACGTTCCGGTATGGTTACGACTGTAATTGAGGATTTGGTTAAGAAGGAAGGAAAACAGTATGATGTCTGTGTTGCAATTGGACCGATGATTATGATGAAATTTGTCTGTCTGCTGACAAAGAAGCTGGAACTTCCGACGATTGTCAGCATGAATCCGATTATGGTGGACGGAACTGGTATGTGCGGCGCATGCCGTCTGCAGGTTGGAGACGAAATCAAGTTTGCATGTGTTGACGGACCGGAGTTTGACGGACATCTTGTGGATTTTGATCAGGCGATGAAGAGAAGCCAGATGTATAAGACAGAAGAAGGCCGTGCAATGCTAAAACTGACAGAAGGCGACACACATCACGGCGGATGTGGAAATTGCGGAGGTGACAACTAATGGCAGATGTATTAAAGAA
>CANOBT010000027.1 GCA_947564305.1 uncultured Lachnospiraceae bacterium
TGGGGTATACCCACGTAGAGCTGATGGGGATTGCAGAGCATCCATTTGACGGCTCATGGGGATACCAGGTGACAGGATATTATGCACCTACGTCCAGATACGGGACTCCGGAGGATTTTGCTTATTTGGTAAATTATCTTCATAAGAATAAAATTGGTGTGATTCTGGATTGGGTTCCGGCTCATTTTCCGCGGGATGCGCATGGACTGGCGGATTTTGACGGGACTCCGACTTTTGAGTATGCAGACCCAAGACGCGGGGAGCACCCTGATTGGGGAACGAAGATTTTCGACCTTAGCAAGACGGAGGTCAAGAACTTCCTGATTGGAAATGCATTATTTTGGATTGAACATTATCATGTAGATGGTCTGCGTGTAGACGCGGTGGCTTCCATGCTTTATCTGGATTACGGTAAGCAGGATGGACAGTGGGTTCCGAACAAATTCGGCGGCAATGAGAATCTGGAAGCAATCGAATTCTTTAAGCATTTGAATTCTGTTGTATTGGGACGGAATCATGGCGCGGTTATGATTGCAGAGGAATCTACAGCATGGCCGAAGGTGACCGGAATACCGGAGGAAGACGGACTTGGATTCAGTATCAAATGGAATATGGGCTGGATGCATGACTTTACTGAATATATGAAGCTGGACCCGCTGTTTAGAAAGAACGCACATTATATGATGACGTTTTCTATGGAATATGCATACAGTGAGAATTACATTCTTGTGCTGTCGCATGACGAAGTGGTGCATTTAAAGTGCTCTATGCTGAACAAGATGCCAGGACTTGGATTTGATAAATTCGCGAATTTGAAGGTTGCATATGCGTTTATGATGGGACATCCGGGTAAAAAGCTGCTTTTCATGGGCCAGGATTTTGCACAGCTTCGAGAATGGAGCGAGGAGCGCGAGCTTGACTGGTATCTGTTGGCAGAGCAACCCCATCAGCAGATTCAGAACTGGGTACAGGATTTGCTGCATCTGTATCGGAAGAATAAGGCTTTATATGAGTTGGATACAGAAGAAGAAGGGTTTGACTGGATTAATAAGGATGATATCTTCCGGAGTATTTTCAGTTTCGTAAGACATTCTAAGGATAATAAGAAGAACCTGTTGTTTGTATGCAACTTTACCCCAATGGAGCGGGAAGACTATCGGGTTGGTGTGCCGAGAGGCAAGCAGTATAAGCTCATTTTGAACAGCGATGATGTGAGATACGGAGGAACCGGTGCAGAACGGCCGTTGATGTACAAGGCTGTGAAAAAAGAGTGCGACGGGCAGAAGTATTCCTTTGCATATCCACTGCCGCCGTATGGGGTTGCGGTGTTTGAATTTTAGGAAGTGTGCCGTGTGCCTAGGTGATAGGATGATAAAACGTAACATTTCAGACGAGTATGATACTATAAGGAAATGAAGAGAAACCGGCGTGGCGTGTGCTGCGTCGGTTGCTTGCATCAGGGGGAAATTGGGAGGGGAGCGTTATACAGAAAGCTTTTTGATGACAAAGATTGTATCGGCTTACTTCGCAATTTCAAGATTAGCGGAAGATATATTGTGAAGCGGATGGAGGAGATATGGACAAAGTTTTTATAACGGATTTAACAATAAAAAATGTCAGGCATTTAAAAGATATCAAGATACCTCTCTCTGGTGAGAAGGCAAAGCATTTGATTTTTACAGGGAAAAATGGGAGTGGGAAGACAAGTGTGTTGGAGGCGATGTCTGATTATTTGCGACTTTGGATAACCGCAGAGAGAATGGCAGAGATATCAGATGAGTTTCGTGTTCCGTATGACTGCAATACCAAAATAGGGGATGAGAATTTATCCGATAATAGAATCCGATTTAAAATTTATGCAGAACATATTAAAAATTTAGGCAGTATGGAAATTCATTTTAATTGTCCGGATGATACATTGAGAGAGTGCTTTAAAAATGGTCAGTTTATTCTAGCCTATTATAAGGACGAGAGGTCATTTCAGGTAGATAAGCCTAAGCATATAGAGAAAGTTGAGCTAAAAGATAACTATATGATGTCTGACACTCCAAGACAGGAGTTTATTAAATATCTGGCGGACCTTAAATTTACTGAAGCTTTGGCGCGGAATAATGGAAAATATGAAAAAGCAGATGTAATCATGCAATGGTTTGAAAAATTTCAGAAATTGTTGAGAAGGATATTTGATGATTCGTCTCTGGAATTGATATTTGATGAAGACCGCTTTTCCTTCTCCATAAAAGAAAAGAATAGAGAAATATTTGACTTTAATACATTGGCAAGTGGTTTTGCCGCGGTGTTGGAAATCGTTCTGGATGTTATGATGAGAATGGAGAAAAATTCAGGCAGGTTGTTCAACTATGACATGCCGGGAATTGTTTTAATTGACGAGGTGGAGTCGCATCTGCACCTTGAACTGCAGAAGTCAATACTGGATATATTGACAACCGTATTTCCCAATATTCAATTCATTATGTCCACGCATTCGCCTTTTATACTGAACAGCCTGCAGGACGCAGTCATTTACGATTTGGAAAAGCACATGATTGTAGAAAATGGATTATCGAATATTCCATACAGCGGGATTGTCGAAGGATACTTCAAATCCGATGAGATGTCAGATTCATTGAAAGAAAAATTTGAGAGGTATAAAACACTTACTTCGAAGCAGGATTTATCGGACGATGATTTTGGGGAAATTGCGGAACTGGAAATGTTTTTAAATGAAATTCCAGATTATCTTGCGTTGGAGATTACGACGGAATACCAGAGGATAAAAATGGAGTTTGAGAGCAGGGAGGATATTTGATGGTAAAGATAGAGCGTACCTTTCCGGCTCCGGCATCTTTAGAAACAGAATCCAAAAAGGTATCAGGGAGTTATTCTGAACCGGACGTAGTAGAACAGCTTAGAACCGATTTTCACGATAAGTGTTATATCTGTGAAATGAAGGAGTTGCAGGACCCGGAGGAGCTGATTGATTTCAGACTGAAAGGGAATACGATTGAGGTAAAAGCAAAAAGCTGCGAGGATACAAAGTCAGTATTAACAGCGGAGTTGGTTTGGGAAGTATTCAATATAGAAAATACAGGAATGCGTATTTTTAAAAGCCATATGAGACTTCAGAAATTGAACCAGGAAATGAATATTCTGTATGATAATCTGGAAGAAATAAAAAAGCGTCCTGATTCCAGGATTGTTTTGAGAAAACTGAAAGCTTTACTTCGGAGGGAATCGGAGTTTGCGGCGTTTAAAAGAGGATATGTGCGGGAGAATATAGAGAAGTTTCCGCAGCTTATGCAGTATATTGTCTGATGTACAGAAAATATCCCCGTAAGAATTAACTCGATTCATTCTTACGGGGATGTTTATAATTAGTATAGTTTGTGTTTTACTCTTTTATCTTGTCGATGTCTTTGAGATTTACGCCTATTAGATTGAGTATTGCCTTCAGGGAAAGGTATTCATCCTTTAATTCTGCATATGTTTTTGTTGCTTCCTCTTCTCGTGCCAATGCCATATATTTTTGGATTTTTTTAAAATCATCAATGGCAGTTTTAGCAAATTCAGCATTATTTGGCATGTGCTCACCTCCTCTGTTATGACTGCGTTGCTATATGATATTTTTATTATAGCAAAAGAGCATTTTAATGTAAAGTTCTGCGTAGTGAAATTCGCGGCCTATTGGTTCTCATTGAAATCCGGTGGTTTTGGAATATCACCATTACCGCCCGGCGGCATTCCCCTTCCATTTTCCATAAATGCATCCATAGTTTCGTTCATAGAATCGTTTTCATTCTCTCCGCCGAAGCCGTCTACAGCTCCGTCCATAGGATTATTCATAGTTCCATCTATGGGACCACCCATACCTCCGCCCATGGCATTATTCATATTCCCCATATCGGCAATTTGAATATCACCAGTCTCTATAAACGTGCTTTCATCCTGTGTTTCTGAGGTGGAACCAATGGAACCATCGAGCTGCCCCTGAATGCTTTGGGCGCGCAGCAGGCAGAATTCTTTTAATGTGTCAATACCTGTTTCAAATTCTTCCGTAGTGCAGAATTTTGTAGGGTCATCCTCCACATAGGGGGAAATCATAGCCTTTATGGAATCAATCATTTCTGTAAATTTTCCGCTGTCAAAATAATTGGAAATAAATTCGGCAAAATATTGGTGGTAAAGCCCGGTATACTCTTCATTTTCAAATATCCAGGCAATCATGGGCCTGTCTTCGGTACTTCCTCCGGATACGGGAGAGTCGATGGGGTAATTTGCAAGGCTCTTTGCACCGCCTGCGGATTCAAAACCGCCGAAGGCAAGATTGTAATCCCATGGAATCATTTCCATCTGTCCGTTTTCTTCATACAAATAATAGTTATGGATCATGCCGCCTGTATAGCTGTCGAAATTTAAAACAAAATTATGGACCACAAAATAGCGGATGACAGCTTCGACATTAACGGTATCTTCAAGTTCTTCACTGCTGCTTAATTTTTTGAGTGAGTTGATCAGGCGCTCCTTGTCACTGTCTGAAATATCTGTCTTGGCATTTTCAAAAATATTGGAATAGCTGTCAAATTCATCATCAATGTATTTTAATAAGACATCGTCGCTTCCCATCTGTCCAGGTCCGCCTTGCTTGCCGCGACCTACGCCGGATGGTGGCTGCTCTTGCGGTATGTTGTCAGACATATCCCCCGGCTGCTCCTGCTGCATGTTGTCAGGCATATCACCTAGCTGCTCCTGCTGCATTCCGCCAGGCATATCCCCCGGCTGTCCTTGCGGCATACCACCGGACATTCCGCCGGGAGCGCCATTTTCAGAAAATCCAGGAGGAGGACTTCCGTCGGTCATCTGTCCGCCGCCTTGTTGGGGCGGTATCTGGCTGTTTTCACCCTCAGGAATATTTTGAATCTCGGAAAAGGCATCTGTTTCAGACGTTTCCATTTGTTCGTTGGAACTTTCTGTTTCCGTATTTTCAGCACCTTCTTTTTGAGTATCTAAGGTTTCGGATTCTGAATCTTCGTCACTGTTTCCGAATCCTTCCCAGCCCTCCATCTCAAAGTCTTTTCCATTTCCGCGGCCGCCGCCCATATCCATGCTGTCGGGCTTATAAAGCTCACCATAGCCATTTCCATAATTACGTTGCAGGAAAGATTCTTCTATGCCCTCTACAGCCAGATACAATCCCCAGGTCTCATTATTTACAGAGATATTGACATAACTGCACAGGGGAGAGGCAACGCCCATCTCTGCCATCATCTGATAAGTAAGATAATCCTTCATATAAGTATTATCTTGGATTATATTGTTCAGGCACAGTTTATCAAGACCATGGTAGGTGTTGCTGCTGTCATAATGGTCAAATTCAATCTTAAAGCTGTAACGGTCATTTCCATACGATTCTACCTGAGTGAGCGACGTGTTTCCTTTGGCGCGTATCGCCACATTTTTATAAGCCTCCCCGTCAATGACTACGGTACAGTCGGAATATCCTTCGTTTTTACATGTACTGAGAAAACTGTCCCAGTCATCCATTACGATATCAATGGTATGTACATAGGAGGTATCGAACAAACGATTTTCATATCCGGGCGCAGCGGATGCTTTCTGGATACCGAAGCTTTCCGCCTTCATGAACAGGACGGTAATGAGGAGAGTGAAAACGAGGACAACACAGCAGATTTTATCAATATGCTTATTGGTTGACATAAAAAGCCCCCTTTATCCCATATAATTGCCGTTATAGCTGACCAGGACCGCACTGTTGACACCCCGCATGTCAGCAAGAGCGTTGATAAAATCTGTATCGTCATTTTTTAAGCGGATTTCAAGATTCAGTTCAATGGAGCCTTTTTGTGCAGTCTTGCTTTTTACGACACATTTCTGGACCTGTGACTTCAGAAATTCCCGCGCTTTTTTCTCACAGGCAGAATCCATGCAGGAAATGACCACGATATATGGGTTACAGTGCGGCTTCCTGTTGGCCAATACAAGCAGGACAATTCCGATGACAAGGCTGCCGATGACTGCAAGCGGAATGATACCGGCTGCAAGTACGATTCCCACTGCGATAGACCAGAACAGGAATGCGATTTCAAGCGGCTCTTTGATTGCGGTACGGAAGCGGACGATAGATAAAGCACCGACCATACCAAGGGAAAGTACGACATTGGATGTCACTGCAAGAATCACAACAGTCGTAATCATAGTCAGGGCAACAAGAGTGGTGCCGAAACTGGAAGAATACATGACACTCTGGCAGGTCCGCTTGTAAACAAGAAAGATGAACATGCCGATTCCAAAAGCCAGTGTCAGTGCCAGTGCCATATCAAGGATGCTGACACCTGCGATATTTTCGAGAAAACTTGATTTAAAAATGTCATTGAACGTCATAGTGATTGTCTCCTTTATTTTTCTTTTACTGTAATCAATAGTTTTGCAGTGCTTCTATTAATATGCTTTATAAATCCTGTTATAAAATCATTGCATCTTCATCCATAAATTCTGCATGCCGCATATTTTGAAAAAGCTCCTGCTCTGCAGTTGTCGAGCTGTACGGCATCGCGGATGATATCCGGCAAAAATTCATCCCACTTTACTTCCAGGATGATGGGGGCATCTCCTGCGGGGACAGTGGATGTGGAACGGTTTAAAAAGTCTGTGCACTGCATCCCGGTCCGAATATCGGAATCCAGGGTGATGCGTACATTTCCGGGGGCAAAGACGAAGGGCTCCCTTATGTAATCCACAATGGTTTTAGGACGGAGTCCCTGGGACATTATTTTGGCATACAATTCTGCAATCAATGGTGATTTGTTTTTTATCATCCATTCAAAGTTTCCGTCAACGATAGCTTGTGCCTGCAATTCGGACAGTCTGGCACTGCGCTTTAAACACAGTCCATTTACTTTGCTCTTTTTCTCTAACCGGATGAAGGTGGTGTCATCATTATAGTACCGCAGGCGAAATTTTTCACGGATATTGACGCCGTCGATTTTTTCGCGCAGTATCCGGTCCGTATTATCATCAAAATAAAGGCTGCGGATTTTATATTTCCCATCTATCGTATGAGAGTCTTTTTTTGCGACTACCGAAAGCCGCTGCCGGAGAACCAGAACATCTGCATAGCTGATCTCATGTTTCCACTCGTGCCGGTACTTCACTGTTATCACTCCTCGCATAAAATTTTTATTAGCAGGTAAACTGCAGTTCTATATGTACAGGATGCTGTATAGGCAGTTTGGGGTTGATGAAAGAACAAAAAACCTCCTGTACATTAACAGCGCCAATTGTACAAGAGGAAGATTGAAATTTTATTGAAGTTTTTTTAATATTATTTCTGCAATGCAATCCGCACAATAAACGTGACTTTCCCATTACTGCATTGCACTTCGATTTTTCCGTGATGTGCGGATACGATTGCTTTCGCAATGGCCAGACCCAGACCATAATGCTGCTCATCGCCATTTCTGGCAGTGTCCATGCGGTAGAACCTTTCAAAAATTTGTTCTCTCAGCGCTTCGGGAATTTCCTCTCCGTCATTAGTAACAGACAGGACCGCGTGGTTTTTTACATTTTTTAATGTCAGTACGATTTCACCGCCGGACCGGCAGTGACGGACTGCATTGTCAAGAAGAATGGACGTAAGCTGCTTTAGCTGTACGCTATTGCCGTTTACATATATTTGATTGGTAACCTCCCAGTTCAGAGTCAGACCATTTTCAAAAATAACGCTTTCAAAGGGCAGCGCTTCTCCGCTCACGAGACGGCTGAAATCTATAGATTCCATCTGTGGAGTTATGTCCTCTGTGCGGGCCAGCTCTAACAATTGTCCCACCAGTATTCCCATCCGTTCATTTTCATATTGAATATTTGCCAGCCACTGATTTTGGCCGATTTCTCTGGAGAGAAGTTCCGCATTGGTGCTGACGACGGAGACGGGAGTTTTCAGTTCATGCCCGGCATCGGAAATAAATTGCTTTTGTTTTTGATAACTTTCTTCTACAGGCTTCACGATTTTTCTGGCAAGATAGACCGCAAGAAAGAACAAGGCGAGGATTGCAACGGCGCCGAAAATCAGTGTATACCGGAAGAGGGTTGTCATGCTTTCCTGCATGATGGTATTATCCATAAAAGCAATGAGAATATAGCCGCCTTTGTCCGCCATATGGTAAATAAGGCTGCTTTTTATTCCATCTGTTTTTCCGTTGTTCATTACCTCGTAGGCGAGTTCTTCCAGTTCTTCATCTTCATAAACCGCACTTGGACTGTTGTTGACTGTAAGAATAGTCCCGTCCTTTGAAACGGCGACGGAGTAAAAGGTGGATAACTGGAAGGCAGGAGTATTTTCAAAATGAGGCGCCCCAGGGTCTGGTTTGGGAATGTTGTCAGGGAATGCGGGATTGAGGAGTGGTTCTGGCATGCTGTCGTCTAAAAGCTGCTGCGGGAGCGTATTCTTCGCGTCTGGTCCTGCCATACGGTCATCCAAATCTGATTCTAACAGATACATCTGCGCATGTTCCGCCAGCATTTTTCGGTTCCTGTTTGAGACTTCATAGTAACTGGAGCCATAAATGACTACGAGAGTACCGACCCAAATGAATACGAGCACAGACATGATAGCTGCGACAATTTTCCAACGTGTTTTTCTAAACATCTTCACACCTCAATTCATATCCGATTCCGCGGACTGCTTTAATGGATGCTTTTGCTTCTATAAATGCAAGTTTTTTCCGGGTAAAGGACATATATACCTCCACATTGTTATATTCTGCATTGCTCTCGTATCCCCAGATTTTCAGGGCAAGCTGTTCACGGGTGAGAATCTGCCCCTGGTTGGCAATCAGATATTCCAGAATCCGATATTCTTTTTCACTCAATCGGACACTCTGACCCGTATTGGTACAAATGACTGTGGATGTTCCTGTATCTAGTGTGATATCTCCAAAGGATAATGTACCATCAGAGGAATTGATATTTCTTCGGCCAAGGGCTCTTAACCTGGCAAGCAGTTCCTTTGTCATAAATGGCTTGGTGAGATAATCGTCGGCTCCGCTGTCCAGGCCGATGACCTTGTCATCCACCTCGCTTTTGGCCGTGAGCATCAAAATGGGGGTGCGTATCCCCTGTTTTCTGGCTTCTTTCGCAATTTCAAACCCATTTTTTCCGGGCAGCATGACATCCAGGATGATGATATCGTATACATTACTTTCTACGGCATCCATCCCTGAGAGGCCGTCTGCACAATGGTCTACTTCATATTTTTCAAGACGCAGTAACTCTACCAGAGCTTGAGCCATCCTTTTTTCATCTTCCACAAGTAAAAGTTTCATTTTGGTTACCGTCCTTTCTGTATCTATATTATCATAGAAGATTGAAAAATCATTGAAAAAGATAAGATTCAGCCTATTTAAAGAGATGAGGTGAATTGTCAAAATTTATTGTGTAATCGGCGTTTTTGTGGTATACTACGAAAAAACAAAGAAAAATTTGTTGAAAATGCACAAGAGGCAGATGAAAATGTGGTGTCAAGTATCATATGAAAAAAGATACGGGAATTGCCCGCATTAAAAATCTGCTTCGCAGATGGCGGGCAAGTAGGCAATCACTTGCTCTGCAAGCGGTTACAAATCGCGGGGAGGGAAACAAATGATGAAAAAGATGAAACTGACACAAAAGCTGTCGCTGGTCATTGGCTCGATTTTGACGGTTATCCTGATTATTTTGATAGGAAGCACGATTTTCTTATCCAGGTCAGCCATTTCAACAGCCATATATGGAGAACTGAATGCTATTTCCAAAGGAAATGCTCAGCAGATACAGTCTATTTTTGACAAGGCAGAGACATCAGCTCAGGATATACAGAAGTATATTGAGCAGTCTTATAAGATTGCTGAGTCTGATCCGATGCTGACGGTGATGCCTACAGAGCCTGCCGCGGCTGCTCTCTGTGAAAGCAGTGTGTATGATAAGGTATTGACTCCACTCAATTATGATGTGGAGGTATATTTGCGGGAGACGGCCCGTAACACGGCAGCTTATAATGAGGATTTGGCTGGTGTGGGCGTGATGTTTGAACCGCGTAAATTCCAGGATGATATCGAAGATTATGCATTTTACATAGGTGAAGATGACGTGGACAGCGATATCAGCCCGTTTGGTTCTTATGAAACCTATTCTCAGGAAGATTACTATAAACTGGCACTTGAAAAAAAGGCAGACGTAGTGACGGACCCATATGACTATAATGGAGTTTCTATGGTTTCCTATGCCAGCCCGGTTATCAAGGATGGTCAGGTACGCGGTATTGTGATGGCGGATATTAAGGTGAGCAATTTTGATAAAGTTGAGACTAAGAATGAGAATTATCCCAGTATGTACTCTACCATTTACAATGCAAACGAGTTGATCATCTATGACAGCGAGTCCAAGGATGACATCGGAAAGACGCTTGCGGATTTCACTCCGAATGCTGCCGACCTGAAAGCAATTCAGACGGGAATGGCTGGTGGAAATGCATTCCACCTGGAAACTACGCGGGAAGACGGAGAAAAAGTGACCCGCTTCTTTACACCGATTCAGGCAGCCAACGAGGTATGGTGGTCACTGACGGCTGTTCATACAAGTGATATTAACTCGACAGTGAAGACAACGGTTGTCTGGATGATAATACTTTCTATAGCGGCTCTTATTGTCATTATTGGTGTAATCATTGTAGTATTGAAAAAGGTACTCAGTCCAGTCCAGAGTATCGTGGACGCAGCACACACGATTGCAGAGGGCAACCTGGATGTGCAGCTTGAGACAGCCAATGAAGATGAAATTGGAATTCTGTCAAATACATTTGCAGAAATGGCAGCAAATCTGAAGCGCATTGTTACGGATTTGAAATACGTTTTGGAAGAGATGGCAGAAGGGAATTTTACAGTCAGGACAAAGGCGGAAGAATGCTATGTGGGGGATTTTGAAGGCGTCCTGCTTTCCGTTCGTAAGATGAACCGGCGGCTGAGCAGTGTATTGACCCAGATTGATCTTGCAGCAGACCAGGTATCTTCCGGGAGCGACCAGATGTCGTCAGGTGCGCAGGCGCTGTCCCAGGGAGCAGTGGAACAGGCGGCCTCGGTTGAAGAACTGGCAGCAACCATTTCCGGAATTTCGGAACATGTACAGGGAACGGCGAAAAACGCAGAGGATGCCCGCGACCATTCTGCAAAATCTGACCAGGAAACAACAATCTGTAACCAACAGATGCATGAGATGGTTGCAGCCATGGATGAGATTGGAAAGAAGTCCACGGAAATCGGAAAAATTATCAAGACAATTGAAGATATTGCATTCCAGACCAATATTCTGGCGCTGAATGCAGCAGTGGAGGCCGCCAGAGCAGGTGTGGCAGGAAAAGGTTTCGCCGTAGTGGCTGATGAGGTGCGCAGTCTTGCCGGAAAATCAGCAAGCGCGTCCAAGAGCACATCCGAATTGATACAGGGCGCAGTCAGTGCAGTGGAGAAGGGAATGGAAATTGCCAATGAAACGGCACAGTCTCTGGAGAAGGTGGTGGAAAGCAGCCACGCAATTTCCGGATTCGTGGACAAGATTGCAGAGGCGGCTGTGGAGCAGTCTGAGTCTCTTGAACAGGTTACAGAAGGCATGAACCAGATTTCCAATGTGGTACAGACCAATTCCGCTACGGCGCAGGAGAGTGCGGCCACCAGTGAAGAGCTGTCCAGCCAGGCACAGATGCTTAGAAATCTGGTAAGGCAGTTTAAATTACATAAAAAGTAAGAATCTTTTTCCATAGAGAAAAATAAGATGAAGCGCAGTAGTCTGCGGCCGGTCAGGCTGTGGACGACTGCGCTTATTTTGTGTGACAGTTTATCAGTTCGGCAAATGGATGTTTAAGTTCTTGTTACAGTCTGACTGATAGGATATAATTAAAAATATATTTTAAAGTTTGTACATTTAAGGATTATTTAATAATTTCCATGCCATAATGAAACCACAAAATAAAAAGGAGCGGCAAGATGTTTTTACGAATACTAAAAAAAGACATGAAACGCAAGAAAACGATGAATTTCATCCTGCTGATTTTTGTGGTTTTGGCGGTGTCATTCATGGCGAGCAGCGCAAATAACCTGATTACAGTCAGCACAGCACTGGATCAATATTTTGAAAAAGCAGGGGTGCCGGATTATTGGTTTGCCACGACAAATGCCTTAGACCTTGCAAGGTTTGAGGAATTTGCTGAGGAAAACGGATATGATTACCATATTTCACAGCTAATCCAGATTGAGCCGAAAAATGTTTTTGTTGAGGGAAAGAAGATTGATTATTCCAGTACCCTGGCGCTTTCCGAGCTTGGCGGAATCAAAATCTTCGATAAAAATAATGAGGAGATCACTCATATTAACGATGGTGAGATATATGTTCCTAATTTTATATTTGTGTCGCCGGAAAATGATTTTCACGAGGGCGGTAAAATATGGATTAGCCAGGATGGAACGGAAAAGGAATTTACCATCAGGGGCTATACTAAGGACGCCCTTTTCGGCACGGAAATGGTGGGTATGACGAGATTTCTCATAAGCGAAAAGGATGCTGCGATGTTTGGCGGAGAGGGTGCTTCGGTCTGCAGCGCAGTCGGGGTTTATACAGAGGACGCTGATTACCGCAATCATTTTAACGAACTGGGAATCAATACTATTATGTCTATCGAGCGTCCGATGTTTAAGATGATCTACATTATGGATGTACTGATTGCGGCCATCCTGTTAGTAGTGAGCGTGTGTCTGATACTGATTTCCATGGTTGTTCTGCGGTTTATTATCCATTTTACCATTACCGAGGAATTTCGCGAGATTGGTGTGATGAAGGCGATTGGCATCAAAAACAATCGTATCCGTGGGTTGTATATTGTAAAATATCTGGCAATTTCCGTAATCGGTACGTTTATCGGACTGGTAATTAGTTTTCCAGTCAGTAAAATCATGATTGGCGCTGTTTCGCAGAAAATTGTAGTTTCAAGCAGAGATCATTTCCTGGTCAATATTGGGGCAGCGGTTTTGGCGGGCATGAGCGTGGTAGGGTTTAGCTATCTCTGCACCCGGAGAATCCGACGACTTTCACCAATTGATGCGATACACAGCGGTGATACGGGAGAGCGTTATTCTCAAAAGGGTGTGATACATTTAAGCCGGTCGGGGCTTCCGGCTACCTTGTTTTTAGCGGTCAATGATATTTTAAGTGGAATAAAAAATTACGTTTCTATGATTATTATTTTTATATTGGGGACGTTGTTGGTAATTATTCCTGTGAACACAATAAATACGTTGTGCTCTGATGAGCTGATAACAACGTTTAATATGGTAAAAAGCGATCACATTATTTCCCAGGAGCTTCTTTTCAATCCGAACGAGGACAATGTAGAGAAAGTGGAGCGGCATTTTTCCGAGGTGCGCGAAATGTTTGCCGAAAACAGAATTGACGTGGATGTTTTTCAGGAAATCATGTTCCGAAGCAATATCCGTAAGGGCGATAAGCTTACAAATTCCCTGTCTTTTCAGGGAAGGGGCGGGGTAACGGCAGATATGTATACTTATTTGGAAGGAACGCCCCCGCAGAATATTCACGAGGTTGCGCTGACGTATCTTACGGCGGAGCAGATTGACGCTGAGATTGGAGATACCGTGGAGATTAAGGTGGGCGAAGATACAAGGGAGTATATCGTAACTGCAATCAACCAGAGCATGAATAATATGGGTGAGGGAGTCCGTTTCTATCAGGACGCTGAGCTTGATTACAGCTATGCCGGAGGGAGCTTTGGAATTCAGGTGAATTATAAGGATCATCCGGACAAGGCAGAGCTTGCAAGACGAAAAGAGCTGCTTGAAAAGCTTTATCCCGATGCGAAAGTATACACCTCCGGTGAGTATATCGGTTATATGATCGGTGATGTCACCGGGCAGCTTGACCGTTTGAAGGTATTGATTCTGACCATTGTTTTCGGAATTAACGCTCTTGTGGCTGTGCTGATGGTGAAGAGCTTTATCATCAAAGAAAAGAGTGAAATTGCACTGCTGAAAGCGTTGGGGTTTCAAGATGATTCACTTATTTTCTGGCAGACCCTGCGTATCGGAATTGTGCTTTTCACATCCGTGATTTTTGGAGCGCTGATTTCTTCACCGCTGTCAACACTGATCATTACGCCGATTTTCCATATGATGGGCGCATACAGTATTCGGTACGAGATTAAAGCCGTTGAAGTTTATGTTGTTTTTCCACTTATCGTTCTTGCAGCAACGTCTTTCGCAGCGTTTATTTCGGCACAGGGCTTAAGGAAAATCGTATCATCGGAAATTTCAAATATTGAGTAAAGGAGAATTTTTATGACGAATATTCTTGAAGTGAAAGACCTTTGCAAAACTTATGTAGTAAACAAGAGGCAGAATAATGTCCTGAAAAATGTGAATTTTGTAGTTCGCGAAGGCGAAATGGTTGCGGTTATGGGACCTTCGGGTTCAGGGAAATCCACGCTTTTGTATGCGGTTTCCGGAATGGACCATATTACCGCCGGTGAGGTGGAGTTCTGTGGTAAGAGCATCTCCAAATTAGACCAAAAAGAGCTTGCGGCCCTCCGGCTTGACGAAATGGGATTTATCTTTCAGCAAATGTATATGCTTAAAAATCTTTCGATTTTGGACAATATTATACTTCCTGCGTGTCAGTCGGATAAAATGAAAGAAAACCGCAAAACGACTGTGGAGAGAGGCTGCGGGTTAATGCGCAAACTTGGAATTATCGAGGTTGCGGACAACGATATCAACGAAGTTTCCGGCGGACAGCTACAGCGCGCATGTATTTGCAGGAGTATGATAAATATGCCTAAGATGATTTTTGCGGACGAGCCGACTGGCGCATTAAACCGTGCTTCTTCGGATGAGGTTATGGAGGAGCTTGCCAGGCTGAACAAGGAAGGCACGACGATTATGCTGGTTACCCATGATGTAAAGGTTGCCGCAAAATGTACAAGAATTCTGTATATCGTTGACGGAAACATAAGAGGTGAGTATACACTGGAAAAATATGATAAGTCAAAACTGCGCGACCGGGAACGCTCGCTCAACGGCTGGCTGATAGAAATGGGTTGGTGATATTTTGATAGATGTTTTAATTGTTGAGGATAACAAAGAACTGGCAATGGTGCTGTGTGATTTCCTGCGCTCAGAAGGCTATACGGTGTCCATTGCTGAGAATGCAGGGAAAGCCTTGTCGCTGTATGAAAAGTACGGCGCAAGGCTTGTTGTGCTTGATATCATGCTGCCCGGCGAGGATGGATTTTCAATCTGTGAAAAAATTCGTGCGCAGAGCAATACGCCGATTCTAATCGTAAGTGCAAAAACGAGTAAGGATGATAAACTATTGGGACTGAATCTCGGCGCAGATGATTACATGGAAAAGCCCTATGATATTGACATCATGCTTGCGAAAATCGGCGGAATCTTTAAGCGCAGATATTCGGCAGACGGGTTGATTGACGGTGATATCAGGATTAATAAAATAAACCGTACCGTAGTCAAAAATCATTTGACGATTGAAATGACCGCGAAGGAGTTCGAACTGTTGACATTGCTGATGGAAAACAAGGGACGCACGCTTTCCAAGGAATATATCTTTAACACAATATGGGGCAGCGACAGCTTATCCGAGCAGCAGACCCTTACGGTCCACATAAAATGGCTGCGGCAGAAAATCGAGGAAAATCCGAAAAATCCACAGAAAATTCTGACTGTTTGGGGAGTGGGGTACAAGTATATATGAAAGCATTCCGAAAAGTATTTGCGTCGGCATTCCTTTGCATTGTTATCATTTTTATTGGAACGAATTTGCTTTTGAAAAATATGAACAATGTAGAAAGCGGCAGGCCATACCGGGTTGAAATAAACAGAATTGCCCTCCAAATTGAGGAAAACGGTTTTCAAAGCGTCGATTTATCGGAGTGCAGATATGTGAATCATATTGAGGTGTTCGGTGAAGACTTTTACAATTCTGACAGCGATTATGTGATTTGTGAAATTGACGGAAGCCTGTATCGATTTGATTACGATGCAAAAAACAATATGGAAAACAAGAAAATCAGGATTGCGGTAAACGGGATATTGGCAGTGATGTCCGCTGCGGTTTTCGTTATTTTAATCTATGTCTGCGAGAAAATTCTGCGCCCCTTTGAACGGCTTAAAGATGTTCCCTATGAGCTTTCAAAGGGCAATCTGACCATTCCTGTCAGGGAAAATAAGAATCGCTTTTTCGGTAAATTTTTATGGGGAATCGATCTGCTGCGTGAAAATATGGAACAGCAAAAACTCCGGGAACTTGAGCTGCAAAAGGAAAAGAAGACAATTTTATTATCTCTTTCACACGATATCAAAACGCCGCTTTCCGCTATAAAATTATACGCAAAGGCACTGTCTAAGGGACTGTATTCCGATACGGAAAAGCAGCGTGCAACTGCCGAAAAAATAAACGATAAGGCGGACGAAATTGAAGACTATGTTTCACGGATCATCACTGCCTCCCGTGAAGATTTTTTAAGTCTTGAGGTAGATAACGGGGAGTTTTATTTAGCGGATTTGGTACAGAGCATTGCGGCATATTACAGTGAAAAGTTAGCATTTATAAAAACAGAATTCAGGATTGGAGAATATCAGAACTGTCTGCTTTTTGGTGATTTCGACCGGAGTGTCGAAGTGCTGCAGAACCTGATGGAAAATGCGATTAAATACGGCGACGGAAAAAGAATTGACCTGCTCTTTTCTAATGATGACGAGGGGGTTTTAGTTTCCGTAAGAAACAGCGGCTGCACCCTTCACAAATCAGACTTGCCGCACATTTTCGAGAGCTTTTGGCGGGGCAGAAATTCTGAACAAGTGGAAGGAAGCGGGCTTGGCCTGTATATCTGCAGACAACTTATGTATAAGATGAACGGGGATGTTTTTGCTGAAATGAATGACGGAGTCATTGAGGTTACAACTATTTTCCGCCGGGGGTGATATACTCATTTAAAATTTTTGGGAGAAAAATAAAGATGAAGCATTTGAATAAAGGGCTTTACAGCAAAAACGCCTATTGCTATAATGAAGATATAAAAAATAGGCATAGGATAGAAACATTCATAAAAAGGTGGTGAGAATATGACTGAAAAGGAGATGCTGCAAAAGAATGTGGAGGAGTTTTCAAGGCTTCAAAATTATATGCTGTTATCAGAGAAGGACTCCGAAGCCTATAAGGTCATGAAAGACCGCTACATTGAGCTCAAGATTATTCTGACAGCGTCAGGAATTAATCTGACAGAACTTGACAAGATAAAAGAGTAAAATATCAATTCTAGATCCGGTACAGGGTGACAGGAACCTTTAGATTATCTTTAGGTTCCTTTTATTTCCATACAATCATACTAGGAAAAAAGGGCGGAGGACAAAATCATGGATGAATCAGCGAAAAGAATTGCAGAAAGTTTTCAATGCAAATACACCGTATTTGAGAAAGGAACAGACCCGGAATTGGTAGAGAAGGCATATAGAGAATCGCTTGAGACTGGCAGGAATAATGGATTTTACCCGGCAGTGTTTGTGATGGATGAATATGCCGTTGAATGGCTGGAGGAAGTCGTGGGCCAGGAGTTTGACAGGAATGAGGTTATTTCAGGATGCCAGGACAATGGCCAGGAGATTTTAGAAGAACGTTACGAAGAATACATGGAAGATTTTGATGAGCAGGAGAAGGAAGAGTTTATCGGAGAAGAAACAGAAGGGGAGGAACTGCATCATTTCATAGGATATATTTCTTTTAGGGACGGAACATTGGAGGCAGACACATTGCTTTTGGAGATTCCGGTCGAACATCCCTGGGAGATTATCGGATACCTGCCGATGGGCGGTTGGAATGAGTGCCCGTCACCGGAGGAGATGATTTCTATCTGCAAATACTGGTATGAGAAATACAAAGCAATACCGGCTGTATTTACTCATGATGTGATGGAGTTCTATGCGCCTTCGGGACTCAATGGGGTGGACAGCCTGGAAGCAGCCAGAGAACATTATGCTTTCTGCGTGGATAGAGTGGATCAGGGGACGAGGAGTTATAAATTATCTGAGCTGGCAGCAGGGCTTGAGAACTCGGATGTGTGGTATTTCTGGTGGGATTAAAGATGACAAGCATATTATTGGTTGAGGATGACGATACCATTGCATTTGGTATTCGTGCGTCCCTTGCAAAGAAGGGCTGCCAGGTCACTAGCTGTGTCAGCCTTGCCGAAGCGAAGCGATTATTTTCCAAGGCGTTTGCTCTGGTGCTGTTGGATTTGAACCTGCCGGACGGGAGCGGATATGAGCTCTGCAGGTGGATCAAAGAACAGTGCGGTACTCCGATTATTTTCCTGACCGTGCGTGATGCTGTGGAGGATATCACGAGGGGGCTGGATATGGGAGCAGACGATTACGTGACGAAACCGTTCCATATGGCCGTGTTAGAATCCAGAATTGAGGCAGTGCTGCGAAGAGTTCCGGAGGAAACCAATGGAATGCTTTGCTGTGGGGAGATTTCTCTGGACCGGGAGAAGATGAAGGTCTTTGTGGATGGCGTGGAAGTGACGCTGACGGCCCTGGAATATCGCATGCTTTTGATTTTGATAGAAAATCAGGGACGGACGCTGCCGCGCGGCGTGATTTTGGACAGACTATGGGATTCGGAAGGGAATTTTGTAAATGACAATACATTGACCGTGACAGTAAAGCGGCTCAGGGAAAAACTGAAAGATGCGCATTGTATCAAGACAATCCGCGGGATTGGCTATCGCATGGAGGCCGGGCAGGATGGAAAAAGATGAGGGGAAAATCTGTTTGAAAATGTTGACAAACTGGCTGCTGATGGGACTGGCGGCCGGTTTTTTGCTTGCGGTGTTTGTCACGTATCGGGAGTATCAGGAGTTTTCTGAATTTGCGGGTTGGGCGCTTGACAGTATGCCGGTGACTCAAGGGGCAATTATGATGGGCAATCAACAAAAAGCCGAAGCAAGGAGACAGGAGGAAATCACGTCAGACAATCAGAAAAAAATTGGTGCTAAGTGGCTGCATGAATACGGCTTTGAAACCTGGACAAGACTGGGGGCGAATCTTCCTTTCATGATTGGAAGCTGTGTGCTTGTGTTTGAAGCTATTGGCCTGATTCAATTTCTGATATGGAAGAAAGAACAGAGGAAACGAAGGGAGAGAATTGACGGGCTGACAGAGTATCTTTTACTTGCAAACCGAGGAGAGGCCGGCGCCCTTCGCCGCCGGGAGGATGAATTTTCTTTTCTGGAGGATGAAATCTATAAAACAGTGATGGAGCTGAAATCTACAAAAGAAGAAGCAGTTCGTAATCATACCGTGCTGTCGGAGAGGATTGTGGACATTGCCCATCAGTTAAAGACTCCGATTACCTCTATGTCCCTGATGACAGAATTGCTGGAAGGCCAGCAGACGGAGGAAGGGGAAGAGTGTCTGGAACGCCTTGCGGCACAGATTGACCGGCTGCAGAACCTGGTGAGCGCTTTACTTTCTCTGGCAAAACTGGAATCTCATACAATCCAGTTCGAGAAACAGGAAATCAATGTGGAGTCGTTGATAGACGGGGCTGCGGAACCGCTGCGGGAACTGCTGCGGAGAAAGCAGATTCGCCTTGTTTTGTCAGGAAAACCGGCCCATCTTCTGACGGACAGCCGTTGGAGCGAGGAGGCTCTGCAGAATGTACTCAAAAACTGCGCTGAGCATTCACCGCAGGGTGGGGAAATCCGGGTGCAGTGGGAAGAGAATCCTCTGTATACGGAAATCAGGGTGACAGACAGTGGAAGAGGGATTTCCAAAAAGGACCTGCCCCATCTGTTTGAGCGTTTCTACCGTGGAGAGGACGCCCGGAAGGACAGTGCAGGGGTTGGGCTTTCTTTGGCAAAGCTTGTGGTGGAACAGCAGGGAGGGCATATTTATGCAGAAAATACAGCAGAAGGGCATGCATGCTTTCGGATGCGGTTTTACCGGATGGGATGAAAGTTCTACTGAACAAAGTGCAGGCCAGAGAAAAGTTCCTTTGGAAAATGTGTAAGACGGGAAGAAAGTTCCTTTAAAAAATGTGTGATATATAGAAAAAAATCCTTTGGAAAATGTGAGAAAGGTTGTAAAATAAGGGGAAACTGTATATAATATAAAAGAAAACAACTGAGGGAACTGCGCAAAATCTTCACAAGCTATTTCTGCACAGCTCTTAACCGAATTTTGCAAAGAAGGAGGGAGGCCTGAATGTTTCGGAAGGCAATAAAACAGTTGGAACAGTGGAAGAATAATCCGAATCGGAAACCGCTGATTCTGCGTGGTGCGAGACAGGTTGGAAAAACATGGCTGATGAAAGAGTTTGGCAGGACGTATTATCAGAACTTTGCATATATCAGCATGGACGAGAATGAGAGGATGGAAGCAGTATTTCGGGAAGCATTTGATATTGAGCGGATTGTCTGCTCTTTGGAGATTGAAGCAGGATTTAAGATTGATCCGGAACAGACATTGATCATATTTGATGAGATACAGGAAATACCGAGAGCTTTAAAAGCACTGAAATATTTTCAAGAGACAGCTCATCAATATCAGATTATTGCCGCCGGGTCGCTTTTGGGAATTGCTTTGCATGAGGGCACTTCATTTCCGGTGGGAAAGGTCGAGTTTTGTGATCTGTATCCAATGACATTTTCCGAATTTCTGCTTGCATGTAAAGAAGAAGCCCTTTATGAAGTGTTGGTTAAAAATGATTTTGATATGATGAAGATTTTTAAAAATAAGTATATTGATTACTTAAAATACTATTTCTTTATCGGAGGAATGCCGGGGGTAGTGCTTGATTTTATCACAAAGAAGGATTTTAAAAGTGTACGTACCATCCAGAATGAGCTGTTGTCTGCCTATGAGAATGATCTGTCAAAACATGCGCCGAAGGAAATTGTGACCAGAATCCGGATGCTTTGGAATTCGATTCCGGCCCAGCTTGCAAAGGAAAATAAAAAATTTGTTTATGGATTAGTCCGTGAAGGTGCAAGGGCGCGGGAATATGAAGTGGCAATTACATGGCTGATGGATGTTGGACTGGTGCATAAGGTCAGCCGGGTGAAAAAGCCGGATTTTCCGCTGCGTGCGTATCAGGACTTTGCCGCATTCAAATTATTTGTTGTGGATATCGGACTGCTTGGAGCTATGTCACGATTGGATGCAAAGGTGATATTGGAAGGAAACAGACTTTTCAAGGAATTTAAAGGGGCGTTGGCCGAACAGTATGTGCTTCAGCAGTTATTGGTTGTTCCGGAAAACGATATTTTTTACTGGACTGCTGAGAACGCAACGTCAGAACTGGATTTTCTGATTCAGACGGATGAGGATATCGTGCCCATTGAGGTGAAGGCTGAGGTAAATCTGAGGGCAAAGAGTTTGAAATTTTTCACACAAAAATATGAGACGGGATATGCGGTGAGAACGTCTATGTCTGATTTTCGAGAACAGGAGTGGGTGATCAATTTTCCGCTTTATAATATTGAAAATCTGAATTCATATTTAAGGGAAAGGGATTATGCTCAAAGTATCTAATATCAAAAAAAGATATGGAAGAAAAACAGTGTTGGATAACGTGAGTTTCGAGGCAGCCTGTGGGGAGCGTGTGGCTGTTATCGGCAGAAATGGATGTGGAAAGACAACCCTGATGCAGATTCTGGCAGGCATTTTAAAACCAGATGATGGGGAATTGTGCTATTTCGGGAAGAATCCCCGGAGCAGGAAAGAATATTTCCGCAAGTACTGCGGTTACGTTCCGCAGGAGCTGCCCTTGATGGAGGAGCTGTCTGTCAGGGACAATCTAAGGCTGTGGGGAGTGGACCGCACGAAGGATTCGCAGGAGATTATCCGGCAGTTTGAACTGCAGAATATGATGAAAACGACAGTGAGTAAATTGTCGGGTGGTATGAAGCGGCGTCTTAGTATTGCGTGTGCATTGGCAGGATGGCCCCCTATTTTGCTGATGGATGAACCTACAACAGCACTGGATTTGTATTATAAGGAAAATATCGGGAACTGGATGCAGAACTTTTGTACCATGAATGGTATTATCATAATGACGACACATGACGAGAAGGAAATTTTGTCTTGCGACAGATGCCTGCTGATGCAGGAGGGACGTTTGACAGAGTTAACAGGGGAGGAGCGGAATATGGATTACATCAGGGAGCGGTTGGCATATCAGGACAAGATAAAGTTTTAATTCTAAAAAGATACGGGAATTGCACGTATTAAAATCTGCTGCGCAGATTGGTTACAATAAGGAGGAGAGAAAGATGAACAATCAATTTGACCCAATGACAGGAGAAAGGGTTACCACAAATGACACGCAGTCTTCTAATAACGAGCCTGCAGGAAAAAAGAAAAAGGGATGGATATTTGCACTGATAGCAATCATCCTTGTAATAGCGGTAGGCGCGGTGACGGCTGCCGTAAAAAGCGGTGTTTTTTCCAGTGATTCTGCGAAAGTAGTAGCAGCTATCACCAACACGCTCAATGATACGGATTATCTGACGGAAACTTTAAAAATGGGAAGTCTCTTTGTTTCGGATGAACTCACGGTTTCTATGAACAGTGAGGCAGAAGGGTATGGCATGGAATTGCAGTTCCTTTCTGGAAAAACGCAGAAGCAGATGTTAGGCAGCGTGGATGTTCCCGGGTTTACGACAGTGGATTTTCAGGCAGAGTTGACAGAGGAAGAGCTGAAGGTACAGGTTTCGGAGCTGAGCGATTATATTTTTACTTATAATTATACACAGACTAAGAGCAGTTATATGCAGGAGGTTTTTGGATACCAGTTGGATTCCTTTGATGAGATGCTTAAGATTCTGCATTCGGCGGAAAGAGAACCAGAGTATAATTCAGAACTCATAAAAACAATTCTTGCAGAGGGAAAGAAGCTGGAATTTGAAAAAGCAGCCTCGGAAGAATTTGAGGTAGATAAACAGAACAGAAAATGTAAGGCAATTTCGACTACAATCACAATTGACAGCATCCAGAATATCATGGATGAGATTGAAGCCGTTTGTCAGGAGAGTTGGAATCAGACCTATGGATATCAGGGATATGCAGGCGATATTGAGGACTATTTTGACGAAATCGAAGAAGAGCTTGCAGATATGGAAGATTTTCACGTGACATTTTTTATTTATAAAAATAAATTAGCCTGTGTCCGTATTGAAGAGGAGCAGGAGGAATTGGAACTGCGTTTCCTCGGAGGAGATACCAGGATGCAGAATATGCAGGTTCTCATTGACGGTGAGGAAATTCTGAGGATGGAAGGGGAAAATGTGGAATCCACGGAAGTGAGGACATTTTTCGTGGAAGGCGAAGAAATGATGTGTCTGGAATATGACAGGAAAAGCGGAGACCTGGATATCGACGCAGATGAAGGCAGAACGCTTATCTCGGGGAAGATTGCACAGGATAAGGATGGGTTTGGCGTATCACTTGATAAACTTATGATTGACGGACAATTTGTAAATCTAAAATATAGTGTATCTGTCAAGAAAGGCGCTTCTTTTAAAGAGTTTGAAGGCAGAGAGTTTGACTTGAGCCAGGCGACACAGCAGGATATGGAAGATTTGTTTGAAGAATTGAATCTGCTATGAGAATATTTTTAATATATTTGTTTCTGGAATATAAAAAGAGCGTGAAAGTATTGCTGAAATCTGCGGGAAGCCTGCTGTTGATGATGGGTCTTATTATGGCGTCGGCCATTGCCGTAAGCCATGCACTTTTTGACAGTCAGATGTTTCAGGTCATTGACGTGGGTGTGGCTGTTCCGGAGGAGGAAA
Organism: uncultured Lachnospiraceae bacterium; assembly: GCA_947564305.1. Next base: position 23,921 of record CANOBT010000027.1, read on the forward strand.
CGAAAACAAAGGCAATCGTGCGTTTTCTCTCTGCGATGGAGAGTGTGGAATCTATCTGTAGTTTTCAGTACATTTCACAGAATGAGGCAATGGAGAAACTTTATGAGGGTGAGGTTCAGGCAGTCATTGTACTGCCTGAAAGCCTTTATGATGACATGTATACCGGACAGAAGGGAAAAATATCCGTCTATCTGCCGGAGCATCCGTCATTTCAGGTACAGGTTTTTCGGGAATTACTGGCGGATGGGGTGTCTCTGCTGCAGACGGCCGAGGCGGGCGTCCTGGCATCACGTGATATGGCCCAGATGGGATTTTCCAAAATGAAGCCCTATGAGGTGGCGGAGTCTGTCTCCTATACCTATATAAAATGTGCGCTGAATCGAAATGAACTTTTTGATAAAAATGTATACTCACCTTTGGGACAAATGGATTTATATCAATATTATTTTGCCGCGGCTGTTTCGGTGCTTCTTCTCATGAGCGGGCTGAATTACAGTTTTTTATATCAGGGGCAGAGCAAAGCGGTGGAACAAAAGCTACGTATCCTGGGGATGGGGTACTGGAAAGTATCTGTAATCAAGATTCTGATTATGGCAAATATGTCCTGGATACTCGCGAGTGCAGCTTATCTGGCAGGATGTGTATTCTCCAAAGTACAAAAATTCTATTTTATGTGGTTTCACGGAGAAGTACTGCTGTGGCTGCTTCCAGTCAGTATCGTAATGGCGGTTTATTTTCATGTGGTGTTTTCTATTTTGGGGAAGGGAATGCAGGGCGCAGTCTTTCTTCTTTTGAGCAATGTGCTAATGATTTTTGGTTCAGGAGTGGTGATTCCATCTGCGTATCTGCCGGAGATGGTTGGAAGGCTCGGGCAGTATCTTCCGCTGAGCTTTTTGCATCAATATTGCGCGGAACTGTTTTTCTAAAGCCTGGGAAAAGAGAACTTTTGCCGTTGGTATCATTTGTTTAGTCAATCAGCAGAGTAAAACTCGCTTTGTACAATCTGTTTAGTATGTTAGGGACCGAGATAGGAGCAGTGTTTCATGGCACAATATGTTATATGGTACAAATTACAATTGAAAGCCTGGGTAAAACGCAGATCATCCTGGCTGCAGATTCTGGGAATGATTCTTCTGGCGCTGTTGGTTTCTCAGATTCACTTGCCAGGTGTGGAGAATACCAGAGTTGGAATCTGTGTTACATCTGAGGAGACTGCGCAGAGAGTCTTAGAATCTCTAAAAACAAGAGACAGTATTTTTGAGTTTCAGGAATATGTGAGTGAAGAGGATATGCGGCAGGATATCGTGTCAGGTGTGATTGAATGCGGTTTTGCTTTTTCGGGAAATATATTTTCAGAAAATGATGTGCAGAAGAATTCGGTGACTTACATCTGCACTCCTTTTTCAGCGAAAGGATTGGTTGCGCAGGAAACGTTTTATGCCGCGTTTTTTGAGACATACAGTGACAGAATCTTGATAGATAGTGAGTCGAAAATATATGGAAAGAGTGACGGGGAGATTACCAAAGAGCTTTTGGACAAAAAGCAAGACTATCTGCAGAATAACGAAATGTTCCAGATGGATGTTATAGAGGCTTTGCAGAAACAATCAGAAGAGCAGATTTTTGGGAAAGTTTCGCCAATGCGCGGGGTGGTGGGGCTGTTTCTCTTTTTAATACTGTGGATGACCCAGGCGCGAAGATTTGAAAATCATGGAAATGGCGTGGCTGCTGCTTTGGAAAGGAGACGACGGGTTAGGTTTGAATATCTGGGGTGCCTTTCGGAGGCCACGGTTCCAGTAGTATTTGGACTTTTCCTCATTCTGTTATCCCCAGAAAACAGAGGAATCATCATAGAAGCCGGGAGTCTGCTTTTGTTTGTTTTGGTGTGCAGCTTTTGGGTTTTGACAGTGGGGCGGCAGTTGAAAAACAGTACAACATTTGTGGCATGGACTTTTACACTAATATTGGTCCAGGTGGTGGTGTGTCCGGTTTTTGTGGATTTGGTGTCTTTCGTACCGGCTGTAAAGGTGATTCGGTGGGGATTTCCGCTGGGGTGGATGATATGATTTCATAATTGCCTCAGCAGAAAAGATTATGAAAAGCAAATGCAGGGAATGTGTCTTATGCCACATTCCCTGCTATTCTATACGGCTTTAAAATTTTAGTACGCGCATCCCCCGGATTTTTACAGCGTATCATCCTTAACCGCCATAATAATATTTTCCCCTTGTATCTTGCGTCCGCCCAGCACATATGCGCCGATGACTGCCAGCAACACCAGCGCCGTATAGCCAAGTACCACGCCGACCGGGGTAAATGGCAGATATTCTATCAGTGTAATCTCATTGAGTTTTAAGTTCATTGCCAGAAACAGAATCTGGAATGGGATACTGTAGAGCAGTGGCTTCAGTCCCAAGGTCAATCCTTCTAAAAACAGCATCTTCCACATCTGTTTTGTATCCAGTCCTACGGATTTCAGCATGGCAAATTCCCGGCTGCGCTGACGGAGGTTTCCGGAGATTCCGGCCCACACATTGGACAATCCGATGGCGGCCAGAAATACGGTTAAAAATGCAATGATCATATTCATAGATTCCCGGATGTCAGCAGACATTTTTTCTTTTTCTACGATATCACTGGTTAGGTAATCCCCGCTTCCATAGTATGAGGTAATGATTTCGTTGACCTTGCCGGAAAGTTCCACAATTTTTGCGTCAGAGGCATTTTCTCCGCCGTCAGCGAAGAAAACCGCAGTCAGGCTCCTGGAGCTGTTCTGCCTTTTTTCGCTGCAGGAAGCGCTGATATTCAGTACATGCTCCAAGGGCATAATCATGGTCAGTGTAAAATGTTGGGAATCGTAAAGTGTGGAGCAAGGCAGAGTATCAACGAGTGCCCCAACGCGTAAGGGGAAGGTGTGGTTTCCTTCGTCCTCATCATAGGCCCGTTCCGTAAACTCTAATTCCTGCCCTTCCTCCAGTGCTAAAAGTTCTCTGAGCACCGTATTTCGCCGGGTGCTGGCATCCGGGTCTGCCGTATAATTATAGAACAAGGCCAGGGAAGTATCTTCAAAATAAGGCTGTGGGTCCACGCCCAGGCTCTTGCAATACTCCCGGAAACTGCGCTCCTCCATACCAACCAGGGTAGAGCGCATCCGGTACGCCCCGTCACGCTCAATGAGCGAATATTTACCGGCATTTACGATTTCGTCAAATCCGCCCAAATACTGTTGGATATCAGAGGAGGCATTCTCAGCAGAAACCCATGTGGCGCAGGTTAATTTGTCATAAATCACAGAACGCGTAGCTTCCGGAATCTGTGACAGTTTATCAATCACTTCCGGGTCCGGCATCTGTCCGTCACTGACATTCGCGTAGACGTGTCCTTCATCCGACGACATCCTTCCGGAGATTTCCCTGTACGCATCCTGTACAGAGTACGTGATTTGAAAACTGATCAGCAGAAGGAAGGACAGGCAAAGCGAAATCGTGGCGGTCCGGTAGGAACGCTTTCTGTGGGCCAGAGCATTTGATGAAAGCTCCCCGATAATTCCAAAACATGCGGAAACCGGAGAAAATCGAAAACGCCGCGGCTTTTTTAAACCCTCGTCACTCTGCTTCATCATTTCCACGGGCAATGTCTTTGCCAGCTTCTTTGCCGGAATCTGCGCTGAAAGGCAGGCGGTCAAAAGAGAAAGCAGGACGGCAGGAAGAACCGCAGGGAGTCCGAAGGAGGCCACAATATCCGGTGCATCCCTTCCGATATCATTGTGTGCATTGATGTTTGCAAATAACTGTAAGTTCAAAAACCATCCTACAATCAGACCAGGCGGCAGGGATGGGAGGGCCAGGATGATTGCTTCTGCTATGGCTGCCGAACGGATTTGGCGCGGCGAGGCGCCTACACAGGCGAAGGTAGCCAACTGAGAGGCTTTTTCATTCAGGGACAAGGCAAATGCATTGTGGATGATTAATACAAATACAGCCACCAGGAGTAAGGCCAATAATACAAACATCAGAGGCACGGCCAGCATTTCCAGGGAAAATTCCTGCTCCGGAGGAAAAATCAAGTACTTGGAAAGCAGGCTTGTATTGTAACGCAGAAGATAATCGCCGTATTCATCCTTTTCATAGCCGATGGATTCTGCCAATGCCGGGAGCGCCCGATAGGTATCTCTCATGGGCTTGAAGCGCAGATAGATTGTCAGCGGGTCATCATCTTTGATCGTATCTTGCTCTAAATAACTCATACCCGTATAAGCAGGGACAATGGAAGAAGTGGTGACGTCCATTTTTCCCACCAACGTGTAGGTTTTCGTTCCGGTCTGCTTGAAAGTTTCTCCTTCATGATAAGCGTCTGTTTCTGTCAGTACGGTCCCGTTAAAATGTCGTTCCCCTACCGGAAGTGTCAGGGTGTCACCGAGCTTTACCTCAGGATGGTCCTCAAAATACTGCTTGGACAAGGCTAGTTCGGAGTCGGATTCAGGCACCCGTCCTTCCAGCAAAGCGTCTTTTTCCGGCATGGAGTTCCAGTATTCGGCATTGGCGCCTCTCTGGATGATATACATGCGCCGGCCCTGGCCGCTGATTTTCGCTACTTCCCAAGGCCCTTTTATCAGAACAGCAGAGACAGAATAGTAATGTTCAATTTTGTCCAGATCCTTTCCATAGCTGGTGTCAAACAATTCTCCGTGCCAGTCTCCGTCATGCCATCTGTCCAGGAATACCGCATCCGTCCATTGTGTATAGACGACGCCGCAAAAGCAGGACATCAGGGAGGTCATCAGGAACAGAGCAGTAAAAATAGCGGCGCTGGTGCGCTTATTCCGGTAAATGCTTCCAAGTACATATTCTCGTAAAATACGCATTACGACCTCACCTCATCTCTGACAATTTTTCCATCCTCCAAAGTAAGAATCCGTTCTGCCATCAAAGCTGTGTTCTCATCATGGGTGATGAGAAGCACCGTCGGGCCGTATTCCCTGTTAGAAAGCCTTAGCAGTTCGATGGTCTCCTCAGAATTGCGCCGGTCCAGATTGCCGGTAGGTTCATCCGCCAGCAGGATGGCGGGCTGATAAATCAGACTTCGTGCAATTGCCACTCTCTGCTGCTGGCCGCCGGAAAGTTCTTTGGGAAGATGGGACAGGCGCTCAGTAAGCCCCAATGTATTTACAATGTGCTCAAACCGTTCCAGGTCTGGTTTTCGTCCATCCAGCAGCACAGGGAGGAGAATATTTTTCTGGACATTCAGGGTCGGAATCAGGTTGTAAAACTGATATACCAGTCCTACTTTACGTCTGCGGAAAACAGCCAGTTCTTCCATATTTAAGGTAGAAATATCCGTTCCTTCGATAGAGATGCTGCCGCTGGTGGGACGGTCCACTCCGCCCAACAGGTGTAAAAGGGTGGATTTTCCAGAGCCGGAAGCACCTACAATGGCGGTAAAACTGCCTTTTTCCAGAGACAGGTTTACATCATCCAATGCCCTGATCGTATGCTCTCCGCTTTTGTATGTTTTTGTCAAATGGCTGCAGTGAAGTATTTCCATAAATGATAAGCTCCTTTCCATGATGTGGGTGTATTCGTTATCTTAGCAGAGGAAAGTGACAGGAAAGTGACAAAGGAGGAAACACTTTGAAATATAAAAATGAGCGTGAGATTAAGGCGTAAAGTTTTTTGGATTATGAAAAGCTTTACACCTTTTTATATAGAAGCATGTGATTCTTTCATTGAAAATACATATTAGTTGTGTTAGAATCAAGAAGACTAATTTAAGATAAATTTTTGAAACACAAGCAATTGAAAGAGGAACATATCCTAAGACTTTACAAAAGATATCGAGAATGTTACACTACAACTGACTGTAAATACGGAGGTTTTAAAGACTATGGAACAGTACAAGCAGGAATTTATTGAATTTATGGTAGAGAGCAAGGTACTGAAATTCGGTGATTTCACATTAAAGAGCGGCAGGAAATCACCATTTTTTATGAATGCAGGTGCATATGTGACAGGCACACAGCTTCGGAAGCTGGGAGAATATTATGCAAAAGCAATTCACGACAGATACGGGTTGGATTTCGATGTGTTATTCGGACCGGCATACAAAGGGATTCCGCTGTCGGTGGCTGCTACAATGGCAATCAGCGAGTTGTACGGCAAGGATATCCGGTATTGCTCCAACAGAAAAGAAGTGAAAGACCACGGGGATACAGGCATCCTTTTGGGAAGCAAGCTTCAGGACGGAGACCGCGTTGTGATCATTGAGGATGTGACCACCTCTGGAAAATCCATCGAAGAGACATTTCCCATTTTAAAGGGACAGGCACAGGTAGAAGTAAAGGGACTGATGGTGTCGCTGGACCGCATGGAAGTGGGAAAAGGCGGCAAGAAGCGTGCACTGGATGAGATTCAGGAGCTTTACGGGTTTGAGACCGCAGCCATTGTTACGATGGGGGAGGTTGTAGAGCACCTGTATAATAAGGAATGTGGCGGAGAGATTGTGATTGACGATACATTAAAATCAGCGATTGACGCATATTATAACACATATGGATGCCGTTCTTAACGGCACAAATTGGAGGATATTCATGGAAAAAGCATTTAAAACAATGACATCAGCAGGCGCTTCAAATATTGCATTAGGTATTATTATGGTAGTGGCAGGCATCACAACAGGCGTCATCACGATTGTAAATGGCGCACGTCTTTTGAAACATCGGAGTGAGATTACATTTTGACAGGGATTCCGGTCTGAGGAAGTGTAAGAATTTTTCATACAGTTCCTTAGTTTTCCGGTGTAAAACTGTATGAAGGAGTATAATTTTGAGTCAGAGGCAAGTAAGAAGGTACCGCATTCTTGGCAGAGTGTTGTTTGTACTTTATATTGTATTTCTGGTGTATTTTTTGTGCTTTTCTGAGCTCTACGGGCGCACAGAAGTCTCAGAAGGGTATCGTTATAATCTGGAGCTTTTTAAGGAAATTACTCGTTTTATACAATACAGGGAGGAATTGGGCGCCTTTGCAGTATTCGCCAATTTATTTGGCAATATTTTGATTTTTGTTCCCTATGGATTTTTTATTTCCATGGCAAGTACGTCCAGAAGTTTTTTTCAGACACTTTTTTATAGCTTTGCTTTAAGCTTAGGAGTTGAAATTTTTCAACTCTTGACCAAAGTGGGGAGTTTTGATGTGGATGATCTGCTGCTAAATACCTTAGGCGGCATTCTTGGATACATTTTATTTTTAACCTGTAATATAATAAGGAGAAAATGTGATGGCAGGAAACGGGAAAAATACGAAAGGGCGGACTCGTGAGAAGGTCGGGAAAAAGAGGACTACCCGCAAATATGGGCAGGCTCCGCTAAAGCATTCCCACATGGGTACTCATTCCTGCTGGTATGCGTTGAGCTCGGTGGTACTGATTTTTCTTTCGTTGGGCATTGCGTTTCAGATGCATGGAGAAGCGGCAGGAGTTGTCGGTGGATTCGGCATCATGGCAGTGGTATTTTCCGTATTGGGAGTCAGAGCAGGTGTAAAAGGTTTGCGTGAAAGAGAGAAAAAATACATTTCGTGCAAACTGGGAATTGCAGCCAATGTCCTGCTTTTGCTCAGTCTGATGATTATTTTTACAGGAGGACTATAAGACATGAATGAAAATAGTAGTTTATCGGACGAAGTGTATGAACTATCCCTGGAGCGGTTGAACCAGATGTTGGAAGAAGAGACTGTGGAGGAGCCATTTCGCGCTTATTTTCGGGAGATGGCGTCTTTTGCGTTGAAATTGGCCGAAACATCAGGGAAGATTTCAGACGGCACCTGGCATGGGCTTCGTCTGGAAGAAATGCAGCAATGGAATCATGCGCTGTACGCGGATATTCTTCCGGAGCATTATGATAAAAGCTATGCAAATCCAACATATGCGGTATCTGCATTGGGAAGAGAGTTTGGCGCGATGCTGAGCTTCCTGTATACAGAGCTGCGCGGCGGGATTGCCTATGCATTTCAGGCCAGGACAGATTATTTGACAATCTTAAATGAATTGCTCATTGAGGTGTACAACCGTTTTGAAGAAGGTACGCCGGAATATAAGGGTGTTAAGGACATTTTTTACTGGTATGCCAGTGATTACTGCGATGTATTTCTGGCGGAAAGAATTGAGGAACAATTGTATCCGATGCAGTCATCCGCAGCGGACGTGATTCTCTGTGCGGATTTGACGGATGAACGGTATCTGTACCGTTTTGGGGAGTATATTACGGAAAATGAGCTTGGTACAGCCAGGCATTTGAATTCCTTGCCGTGGCATACTATCAAGAAAATGGCAGATGTTTATACAGAAGGCTATCGCATTGGATTTATCAATACAGGAAAAGATTTGTCAAAGAAATCTGTTGTGGATATCCGTTATCCACTAGGTTTCGAGCGGGTAGTGAAACTGGCCATTGAAAATTTTGAAAAAATGGGATTGGCTCCGGTGATTTACCCTGCTGCTTCCAGTGTGATTACAAGACGAGGGAAGGGAAGCGCCGGTTATACCGGAACCTCCGCTAATCGGCAGTATGAATATGACCATCGGCAGGATGAGGCGTTGTTTCTGGATAAGCGGTACATTGAGCGCAAGCTGGACGTGCTGAAACATGTCTATGGAGAAAGTGAAAAGCAGGCGGCACAGTATGCGGGACCGGCGGTCATTGAGACCTTTGGGGAGACTCCGTTTTCTCCTCAAGTAAAACAAGAAGCCCTTTCTTATACGGAAAACCAGCGTTCCCTTACGCTGCTGTACGACAGAAAATCAGCGCAGATTACAAATCAGTATATCAGGCAGGAAGAGCGCAGTTTTACCATCATTGCATTTCCGGCGCCGGAGATTGGAGCGCAGTATCCGGAGATTTTTGACGATATTATCCGAATCAACACCTTGGATGCAAAACTGTATGAGACTGTACAGCAGAAGTTAATTGACGCGCTGGATCAGGGCGAATTTGTACATGTTCTTGGGAAAGGGAACAATGGGACAGACATAAAAATACAGCTTTATAAATTGAACGACCCACAGAAGGAGACTATTTTTGAAAATTGTGTGGCGGATGTGAACATTCCGGTGGGTGAAGTCTTCACTTCACCGGTTTTGGAAGGAACAGAAGGAGTTCTGCATGTGAGCAAGGTATACCTGAATGGACTGCAGTTCCGGGATTTGAAATTGATGTTTCAGGATGGCAGGATTACGGACTATACTTGTGCCAACTTTGAAAAAGAAGAGGATAACCGGAAATATATCAGTGACAATGTTCTGCACAATCATCCCACACTGCCGCTTGGGGAATTTGCAATCGGAACCAATACCACAGCGTATGTGACAGGCCGGAAATATCAGATTGAGGAGAAACTGCCGATTCTGATTGCGGAGAAGACAGGACCCCATTTTGCAGTGGGCGACACCTGCTATAGCTGGAGTGAGGATGTGAGGATGTATAGCCCTAATGGAAAAGAGGTTGTGGCAAAGGATAATTCGATTTCTCTGCTTCGGAAGGAAGATGTGGGAAAGGCATATTTCCAGTGCCATACGGATATTACGATTCCCTATGAAGAATTGGGGGAAATAAGTGTAGTGACAAAAGAGGGAAAAAGAATTATACTGTTGAAGGACGGAAGATTTGTGCTTCCGGGAACGGAAGCGCTGAACGAGCCGCTGGATGAAGCATAAGGGCAAGTAGGTAATCACTTGTGCTGCAAGTGGTTGCAAAAGAAAGGTGGAAAAGTGATGCCAAAAGTAGGAATTGTAATGGGCAGTGATTCTGACTTAAAGGTCATGAGCAAAGCTGCAAAGCAGTTGGAGAAGTTTGGGATTGATTATGAGATGACGATTATCTCTGCACACCGGGAGCCGGATGTGTTCTTTGAGTGGGCGAAGGCGGCAGAAGGAAAAGGAATCAAAGTCATCATTGCAGGTGCCGGTATGGCTGCACATCTGCCAGGCATGTGTGCGGCGTTATTTCCGATGCCTGTTATTGGAGTTCCGTTGTCGGGAAAGAACCTTGACGGACAAGATGCATTGTTTTCCATTGTGCAGATGCCACCGGGAATTCCGGTTGCAACAGTGGCCATTGACGGTGGGATGAATGCGGCTATCCTTGCGGCAAAGATTCTGGCAGTGTCGGAGCCTGAGCTTTTGGATAAGTTGAAGAATTATTCGGTGGAAATGAAAGAGACGGTGCAGGCCAAGGCTGCAAAGCTGGATGAGATTGGCTATGAGGCTTATTTGGCGCAGTAAACCAGTGGGGACAAGTGTAACATAAGGTAATGTGGTTTATACGACCTACTCATATAGGAAAAGGAGACGGATAACAATGGCAATTGATTATAAGACTGCTGGTGTTGATATCGAGGCTGGTTACAGATCTGTGGAATTGATGAAGAAGCATGTACAGGAGACCATGCGGCCAGAGGTTTTGACGAACCTGGGCGGTTTTTCAGGGGCGTTTTCCATGGAAAAATTTAAAGACATGGAGAAGCCGACTTTAGTATCTGGTACAGATGGCGTTGGGACAAAGTTGAAGCTGGCTTTTATTATGGACAGGCACAATACTGTAGGGATTGACTGTGTAGCGATGTGCGTCAACGATATTGCATGTGCAGGGGGAGAGCCGTTGTTCTTCCTGGATTATATTGCATGTGGAAAAAATGAGCCGGAAAAGATTGCATCGATTGTCAGCGGAGTTGCAGAGGGGTGCAAACAATCCGGAGCTGCATTGATTGGCGGTGAGACCGCAGAAATGCCAGGTTTTTATCCGGCACAGGAGTATGATTTGGCTGGATTTGCCGTGGGAGTCGTGGATGAAAAGGATTTGATTACCGGGAAAGAGCTGAAAGAGGGAGACGTGTTGATTGGTATGGCATCCTCTGGCGTGCATAGCAATGGATTTTCTCTTGTGCGGAAGGTATTTAAGATGACGAAAGAATCTCTGGGAACCTATTATGATAGATTGGGATGTACTTTGGGAGACGCCTTGTTGGCTCCGACACGTATTTATGTGAAGGCATTGAAAGGAATTAAGGAAGCCGGCGTTACTGTGAAGGCGTGCAGCCATATTACAGGGGGCGGATTCTATGAAAATGTACCGCGTATGCTGAACGACAGCACCCGGGCTGTAATCCGCAAAGATAGTTATCCGGTTCCTCCTATTTTTGGGATGATTGCCGAAACCGGTGGAATTGAAGAAAAAATGATGTACAATACGTATAATATGGGGCTTGGCATGGTGCTGGCAGTGGATGCGGCGGATGTGGATAAGACCATGGAAGCGGCCAGGGCAGCAGGTGAGACTCCATATGTGATAGGGCAGATTGAAGCCGGTGAAAAAGGAGTAACCTTATGTTAAAAGTGGTAGTAATGGTATCTGGAGGCGGAACGAACCTTCAGGCAATCATTGACGGCGTGGAGAACGGAAGTATTTCCAATACCGAGATTGCAGGGGTTATCAGCAATAATAAAAATGCATACGCCCTGGAGCGTGCAAAAAATCACGGAATCCATGCGCAGTGCATCTCTCCAAAGGACTTTGCGGACCGCAGACAGTTTAATGAGAAGCTTCTGGAGGCTGTAGAAGGATACACACCGGATTTGATTGTGCTTGCCGGGTTTCTTGTGGTCATTCCGCCGGAAATGACGGAAAAATACAAGAACCGGATGATTAACATCCATCCTTCTCTGATTCCTTCTTTTTGTGGGACAGGGTATTATGGGTTGAAAGTCCATGAGGCGGCATTGGAAAGAGGTGTCAAAGTTGTTGGCGCTACGGTACATTTTGTGGATGAAGGGACGGATACAGGTCCGATTATTCTACAAAAAGCCGTAGAAGTGCAGCAAGGAGACACTGCCGAGACTCTGCAGCGCAGAGTCATGGAGCAGGCAGAGTGGAAAATACTGCCCAAGGCAATTGATTTGATTGCCAATGGAAAGGTGACTGTAAAGGATGGAAAAGCGTTCGTTGCAGACGAATGATTTTACCCAGGATGGATATATTACTAAGGAACTATAAGAAAATAATAGGACAATTATTTTCTTATAGTTTCAGAAAACAGAAGCAGAATTCAGGATATGTGGATAAGAACGAAGGAGACAGGCATGAAAGTATTGATTGTGGGAAGCGGCGGAAGAGAACATGCGATTGCAGCCAGTGCAGCGAAAAGCCCTAAGGTAGAGAAGATGTACTGTGCACCGGGGAATGCAGGAATTTCGGAGTATGCAGAATGTGTACCGATTGGGGCAATGGAATTTGACAAGCTGACGGCATTTGCAAAAGAGACAGGGATCGACCTTGTAATCGTGGGGATGGATGACCCGCTGGTGGGCGGTCTGGTAGACGAACTGGAAGCCGCAGGAATCCGCACATTTGGACCACGTAAAAATGCGGCAATCCTTGAGGGGTCCAAAGCATTTTCCAAGGATTTGATGAAAAAATATAATATTCCTACTGCGGCATTTGAGAATTTCACAGATCCGGATGCTGCGCTTGCTTATCTGGAAACTGCAAAGTTTCCGATTGTGCTCAAAGCGGACGGCCTGGCCCTTGGAAAAGGCGTGCTGATTTGTCAGAATCTTGAGGAGGCAAAGGAAGGCGTGAAAACAATCATGCTGGATAAAAAGTTTGGCTCCGCAGGAAATGAGATGGTTGTGGAGGAGTTTTTGACTGGCCGGGAAGTTTCTGTCCTTTCCTTTGTGGATGGAAAGACAATCAAGACTATGACGTCGGCACAGGACCATAAGCGTGCAGGGGACGGTGACAGCGGACTGAATACCGGAGGAATGGGAACTTTTTCACCGAGTCCGTTTTATACGGAAAAGGTGGAGGAGTTCTGTGAAAAATATATTTACCAGCCAACAGTAGACGCTATGGCGGCAGAGGGAAGACCTTTCAAGGGTGTCATTTTCTTTGGCCTGATGCTCACAGAGGAAGGGCCGAAGGTACTGGAGTACAATGCCAGGTTCGGCGATCCGGAGGCACAGGTTGTATTGCCGCGTATGAAGAACGATCTGATTGAGGTTGTGGAGGCCTGCATTGACGGGACTTTGGATGAGATAAACCTGGAGTTTGAAGATAATGCGGCTGTCTGTGTAGTACTGGCATCGGATGGATATCCGTTGAAGTACGAAAAGGGATTTGCAATCAGCGGACTGGATAAATTTAAAGAGCACGAAGGCTACTATTGTTTCCACGCAGGCACAAAGTTTGACGGGGACAAGACTGTGACCAACGGAGGAAGGGTTCTGGGTGTGACTGCAAAGGGCAGGAATCTTCGGGAAGCCAGAGAAAATGCATATGCAGCAACAGAATGGGTTGAATTTGGAAATAAGTACATGCGCCACGATATCGGGAAAGCGATTGACGAGGCGTAAGGATAGGAAACGACAAAAAGAAAAGATTCAGGTCGTTACTTATATTTATCATGTAAAGGAGATTTTGTATGGCAGTATTAAAAATTACATCAGATAATTTTGAACAGGAGGTTCTTCAATCTGAACAGCCAGTATTGGTAGATTTTTATGCGGACTGGTGCGGACCGTGTAAGATGATGGCCCCCGTAATCGAGGAGATTGCCGGTGAGGTCACTGACGTAAAAGTCGGGAAGCTCAATATTGATGAAGAGATGGAAATTGCGCAGAAATACGGGGTGATGAGCATTCCTACATTGATTGTATTTGAAGGCGGTGAAGCTGTAAAACGGGATTTAGGAGCAAAGCCGAAAAGCGCAGTTCTGGCAATGCTGAAATAAAAATTTGAGGGGATTTCGGAGAGGGTACGAATGAGAAAAGGGCGGAGCACCTATTTACCAGATAAGAAAATTATTTTTTTGGCGGCAGGGATAGCAATTGCTATCACTGTCGTCATTATTGCGTTTATTTATAGAAGTGGAGTAAATGAGCGTGGTGAGAAAAAGGTAAGCCAGGGAATTGCATATTTAGAGAGTCTGGAGAATCAGGATACGCAGGCAATCAATGAAGTTATTAAGACCATTCGGGTGAGAGAAAGTCTGAATCTGGCTGATGCAGATGAAAGCGCAATCTGGAGTGGATTTGAGGATGCTGCAATTCTGGGGGACTCCAGAGCAGTTGGTTTTTCATTTTATGAACTTCTGCCAGAAGATCGGGTTATGGCAGAGAGCGGCGCTGTCATCACGGATGTGTCGAAGAATATAGACCAGTTGAAAAGGTTAAATCCGGAATTGGTATTTCTTTGTTATGGTATTAATGATGTGAAAGGCGGTCTGTGGCCAGAACCGGCGGATTATGTGGCTGAGTGCGCTGCGCAGATGCAGGCGGTCATGAATGCGCTGCCAAACAGTAAGGTTTACATAAATTCGATTCTGCCGGCCGGCGGAAATGCAATTTGGGATAACAGTTATGCAAGGATTGATGAATACAATGCGGCACTAAAGGCGATGACCGAAGAGAAGGGGTACGGCTATATTGATAATACGGTCGTAGCGCAGGAGCACCAGGGTCTGTATCAGCAGGATGGTCTGCATCTGCAGCCGGAATTCTATAAGTATTGGGCGGCGAATATGCTGACAGGGGTGAACGAAGAGTGAAAAAATTGGACAAACAGGCTTTTTCAGCGAAAGCCTCAAAGATAAAAGAGAATATAAAAATGCCTCATCTGAAAATTCATCAGGGAAAGAACTCTAAAGAGGAGAATAGCCAGAAGGATAAGGATACCTCGAAAGATATGGAAAGTCTGGTAGAAGAATCACAGGAGAATGTGCGTCAGGCAGGAACGAGCTCAGGCAATGTGTATCAGACCGGAGCTGTTTCGGAAAATGCTTATCGTACAGGAGTATCTCAAAGAAATGTGTATCAGGCGGGAACTGTCCTGGGAAGTACATATCGCCCGGAAACATCTCGGAGGAACTTATACCAGACAGGGACGATATCGGGAAACGTATATCGCCCGGGAACATCCCAGGGGAATTTGTACCAGACAGGGGCTATAACCGGGAGCGCATATCACTCAGAAGAATCATCGAGAAATTTATACCGGACTGGAACCATCTCAGGAAACGCGTATCAAAGGGAAGCGTCTCAGAGAAATGTGTATCAGACCGGAGCTGTTTCAGAGAATTTGTATCAACCAGGAGTGACCCAGACAAGCTCTCGGCAGGCGGCGGCCATGCAGGGAACAACTGTGCGTAGGACGAGGGGGCCCCAGAGGAACCTGTATCAATCTGATGTCTCTGAAGAACGTATACGCAGAACAGAAACAGTGAGGAGAAAACGGCGTCAGGCAGGCTCGGCAGGTGAGAATGGTCAGCAGCAGAGAACATCTCAGAGAAACAGGCGTCAGATGGATTCTTCCAAGAAAACATCATATTCAGCAGAGAGAAATGTAAGAGAGACGCCGCGCACAAAAATATCAGGTGCTGTTGCGGCTTATATTAAAATAGCATTGGTGGCAGTATTAGTGCTGTTCATCGCTCTGGATATGTCTGATGAACCTGACAGTGCGGCTCAGATTGAGACTGTGGTCGAAAATGTAGTGAAAGCAGCAGGTCTTCAATCGTCGGAGCCGGCGGAATCACGGATGGTAAAGCGTTTTTACGGGCTGAATCCAAAGGACTATGAAGGTGCGGTTTTGTATGCGCCATCAGACAATATGGATGCTCATGAGCTGTTTCTTGTAAAATTAAAAGACAGCACTCAAAAGAAAACGGTGGAAGATGCCATTGAGGAACGGTTGGATACACAGTTAAAAAGCTTTGAGGGCTATGGTGCGGAGCAAACGGCACTTTTGGAGAAACATGTGCTTTCCGTAAAGGGAAATTATGTGTTGTACGTAGTCGGAGAATACGCGGAGGATGCACAGAAAGCCTTTGCAAAGAGCCTGTGAGGTATAGAGTATGATTTTTAGCAGTATATTTTTTATCTTTGCATTTTTGCCAATCGTATTGGCGATTTATTATATTGTTCCATTCCGAAGCAAAAATTTTGTGCTTTTACTTGTCAGTCTGGTTTTTTATGCGTGGGGAGAGCCTGTCTATGTGGCGTTGATGCTGCTTAGTATAGGAATTAATTTTGTAAGCGGCCTGGAATTGGAAAGCTATATGAATGCTGGGAACATGAAAAAGGCAAAACATGCATGTATCATAACGGCAGTCATTAATTTCCTGATTCTTGGATTTTATAAATATTATGGCTTTGTGATTGAAAGCCTGAATGCAGTTTTGCCTACGGATATTCCGTATAAAGAATTAGCACTGCCTATTGGAATTTCATTTTATACATTCCAGACTATGTCTTATGTGATAGATGTGTATCGTGGCAAAGTGGAGGCACAGCATGATATTGTTGCATTTGGTGCATATGTATCTATGTTTCCACAGTTGATTGCCGGGCCGATTGTACGCTATTCTGATGTAGAGCGGCAGCTCAAAAAGCGGACGATATCCATAGAAAAATTCGGAGAGGGCGCGGTGTGGTTTCTGCGCGGCCTGGGAAAGAAAGTTTTGCTCGCGAACAATATTGGAAGCTTCTATGAGTCCATCGCGGCACTTGGTACTTCAGAAATGTCCGCTCTATCGGCATGGATAGGGTGTTTTGCCTATACAATGCAGATTTATTTTGACTTTGGCGGCTATTCCGATATGGCGATCGGTCTAGGAAAAATGCTTGGATTTGATTTTATCAAGAACTTTGACTATCCCTACACTTCCAAAAGTGTTTCGGAATTCTGGAGGAGATGGCATATCTCTCTCGGAAGCTGGTTTCGGGAATACGTATATATTCCGTTGGGCGGCAATCGGGGCGGTACGATAAAAACCATCCGCAACTTGTTGATTGTATGGAGTTTGACCGGGTTGTGGCACGGTGCTGCCTGGAATTTTGTCTTTTGGGGATTGTATTACGGCATCATTATTTGTGCTGAAAAATATATTTTAAAAGAATTACTGGAACGTATGCCGGGGGCGGCTCAGCATGTCTATACTATGATATTGGTCATGGTGGGATGGGTGATGTTCTTTTCTCCATCCATGGGAAGTGCAGCGTCTTATCTTGGCGCAATGATTGGATTTGGCGGAAAAGGTCTGTTTGATATGACAGGATTTTATTATCTGAAATCCATCTTGCTATTAGGCATTGCGGCAGGTATTGGATGCGTACCGTTTTTGCATCGGAAATTTTCGGAACTTTTATGGAAAGAAGACCGGTATATGCGTGTAGTCGGCGTTGCGATGTATATGGGAATTTTTTTGATTTCCACAGCATATCTCATCAACGATACATACAATCCGTTTTTGTATTTCCGGTTTTGAAAAATTAAGGGCTGGTATGGAAAGCTTGCTGCATGATAGGGCAGAAAGTTTGGGTGAGTTTACGAATAATTGGAATTGGAAATTGGTTATAAGACAAAAGGAGCAGGAATGGAAATTAAAAGGACGAAAGAGAGACGGAGAAAAGAAAATAGGAAGCTGCATCTGCATATGGCCTATTGGTTTGCGGGAATGGTCCTTTTTTTGCTGGTAGCAAGTATTATACAGCCAGACAGGAAGTCTTCGGATGAGGAAAATCGAGTATTGGCGGGATTTCCTAAGCTGGGTTTGGAGAGTATTAAGAATAAAGACTATATGACAGGATTAGAAGACTATGCTTCCGACCAATTCGTACTCAGGGATGCTTGGATTCGCTTGAAAGTGCAGTGCGATCTTCTTGCAGGAAAACGGGAATTTAATGGAGTGTATCTTGGAAAAAGGAAATATTTGATGCAGACGCCTGCCCAGATGGATGAAGAGAATACCAAGGAGAATTTAGAGGCAATTAATCAATTCTATAAAAAAAATAATGATGTGCTGATGAATACTTTGATTGTCCCTAATGCAGCCTATATTATGAAGGATTACCTTCCAATGGGGGCGCCGGTGCGCGACCAGGGGGCAGATATGGAATACATACAAAAGCAGCTTTCTGATGACATTGGTTGCATTAACATCACGGATGCCTTGAGCCAGCATGCAAAAGAGGGGATTTATTATAAGACGGACCACCATTGGACCACCAGGGGTGCTGTGTACGGTTTTAACGCCGCCGCAAGTGCTATGGGACTCCAGGGCGTGGTGACGGAATATAAGATCCATACGGTGGCAACAGATTTCTCAGGAACTCTTGCGTCCAGAAGCGGGTATCATAAGGCAAAAGATACGGTGGAAATCTATGAGCCGGAGAATGTGGAAATTCAATATCTCGTGAGTGATTCTGATAATGAAGAGAAACGGCCGACTATATATGACCGGAGTGCATTGAACGGAAAGGACAAGTATCAGGTGTTTTTCGGGGGAAATCACGCGATGGTCGATATTTCGACGACCAATGACAAAGGAAGGAAGCTATTGATATTTAAGGATTCTTATGCAAATTGTTTTGTGCCCTTTCTGATTCCGTACTATACGGAAATTGTCATGGTTGACCCCAGATATTATTATGACAATGTGCAGACATTGATGAATAATAAGGGGATTACGGATGTGCTGTTCCTCTATAATATGGACACGTTTCTGACAGATAATTCTTTGGCAGATGTGTTGTCGGGAGAATAGGTAGCGTAAAGTATCATATGAAAAAATGGATATTCAGATTTTATGATGAAACAGGCGTTGTAAAGCCGCCAATTCGAGTCCTGCTAATGGTCTGTATTTTCATAATATTACTTGTAGGAAGCAGCTTTTTGTATTATCATAGTCCTGAGGAGAAAAATTGGCTGATATGCATCATTTATAAGCTCAGCGGATATTACTGTCCCGGCTGTGGTTCGGGAAGAGCTTGCTACTGTATCCTGCACGGCAGGTTTGCGCAGGCTTTTCGTTATAATCCTCTGTTATGTATTCTATTGCCATGGCTCGCCCTGTATATTGGAGCCTGTGGGATACAATGGCTGGTGACTGGAAGAGAAACGATTAGCCAGCGGATTCCTATAGAGGTTACGTATATTTTATTGGCGGTAGTGATTCTATATGGGGTTGTTCGGAACATAGATATGTATCCGTTTACGTTATTAGCACCAATGCGGGTAGAATAGAGAAGGACGATTGATGTATGGCTTCGGTCCGAAAAACGGGCCTCAATTTTTCCAATTTCCGCAGGAAATTATTATGAAATCTTAAGAGGAGGAAAGAGTAAGATGACGTGTAAATTTTGTGGGCGGGAAGTGCCAGAGGGTGAAAAGGTATGTCCGGCTTGCGGAACAACCGTAGATGCTGACAGCGCAGAAGCGAAGGAGACAGAGCAGACGCAGCAGGGACTTGATTCATACGGTACGCAGGGACAGGAGCAACAGGAGCAGCCCAAGTATGGGATGATGAGTCAGGGGGTCCAGAGTCAGGAGCAGCAGGGGCAATATCAGAATGGTTCCTTCGGTCAGGAACAGCAGGGCCAATATCAATATGGCTCATTTAATCAGGACCAGAATCAGTATGGAGCATACAATCAGGACCAGAATCAGTATGGTTCATTTAATCAGGACCAAAACCAGTATAGCTCATACAATCAGAATCAGTATCAGTATGGCGCGCCGGATCAGGCCAGCTATTCCTATGGTAAGACAGAAGGTGGGAACTATGGTCAGCCTATGAAGCCGATCAGTGGGACTCCCTATATCATTTTTGCGATTATTACTACTTTATTCTGCTGTCTTCCATTAGGAATTGCGGCGATTGTGTTTGCATGCAGGATCAATCCACTACAGAAAGCAGGAGATTATGAAGGCGCACAGGATGAGGCTAAAAAAGCCAAAATTGCCACCATTGTCGGAATGGTGGTGGGTGCGATCATTTCCACCATTTATATCGGATTGGCTATCGTTGGATTCAGAGAGTATGCCGCTTCAGATACAGCATCCTCAGTGGAGAGTATAAAAGACAGCGATGCGTTTAAACCACCATTTGAATCCTCGAATACTGATGATGATGACGATTTGGATATAGATGATATTGATGAATTAGATGAAGAAGATGACGAAGAAGATGGTGAAAGCAAGCCGGCTCCTCAGATGGCAGAGGCCAGCAGTGAGCTCGGTGCAACTTGGGATACATTTACGGTTCAGATTAATGATAAGGTGTTGACGCTGCCCTGTACAATGGAAGAATTGGAGGCAGCAGGTCTGACATTGGATACAGAGGATACGCCTGAAAATTATGTGGTCAATGCCAGAGAATATGTGTACACTTATTTTGAAGATGCAAATGACAATGAAATTCTGGTTGATATTGTCAATTTGTCAGAGGAGCCGAAGTCGTTGAGAGAGTGCATTATCGGAGGAGTTACGGTATATGATTCTGACCTTGAAAACGGCGGTTTGTCCGTGATTTTCCCAGGTGGGGTTCAGATTGGTACACCCAAGGATGAAGTGCTGGCAAAATACGGCAATACAGAGGAAGGATATGACGATGAGGACTTCGGTGTGTATACATGGTATGCGGACAATGCATATTATTCCTACTGTGAGATAGACGTTGACGACGAGTCGGGGCTTGTAACCAGCATGTTTATGGAAAATTATGGAGAGTAAAAGAAAAACATCTTGATGGTATTGAAAATGGCTCTTTCCAGTGGTATACTGATACCGTGCCGTAGACCACATTATTTTGGCACAGATATTTTTTAATTTAACTGAGAAGAGGGAGGGAGAATATCATGATTGACATTCTATTTTACACATTAGCGGCAATTGCGATTATCAGTGCAGTTGTTAAGATCATGAAGAAGAAAAAAGATGAAAATCAGGACGACAAGAAATAAATAGCGAATGCTGGATAAATGAGAGATTTGTTCTCTGTTTATCCAGCATTTTCCAACTAAAAAACTTCCTCAAAACCCGCGTAAATACAGGGTTTTACAAATAATTTCAAAAAAACTAAAAAAAATTCGAAAAAGGTGTTGACAAAATTTGACAGCCATGATAGTATATACAAGCTGTCGCGTGAGACAGCAAACAGCAAAGAACCTTGATAACTAAACAATAGACAACAATCCTTGAAAATTTCTATAAGAGAGAATTTTTAAGAACGAGCATCGAAAGATGCACCCGTTGTTTGGAAACAAACGACAAACAGTAAAGGGAAGGATTAGCTAGCAGTTAATCTTGACCGGAGCAAACCTTTATAACGAGAGTTTGATCCTGGCTCAGGATGAACGCTGGCGGCGTGCCTAACACATGCAAGTCGAGCGAAGCACATGATTGGAACTTTTCGGAGGAAAGATGGTGTGACTGAGCGGCGGACGGGTGAGTAACGCGTGGGTAACCTGCCTTACACAGGGGGATAACAGTTAGAAATGACTGCTAATACCGCATAAGACCACAGTACTGCATGGTACAGTGGTAAAAACTGAGGTGGTGTAAGATGGACCCGCGTCTGATTAGGTAGTTGGTGGGGTAGAGGCCTACCAAGCCTGCGATCAGTAGCCGGCCTGAGAGGGTGAACGGCCACATTGGGACTGAGACACGGCC